>CAKARM010000083.1:0-8249 GCA_916720585.1 uncultured Neisseria sp. | reverse complement strand
GTACTGTCTGCGGCTTCGTCGCCTTGTCCTGATTTAAATTTAATCCACTATATTAGCCAGCATTGATTCATGCTAAAAGGTCGTCTGAAATCTGTTTCAGACGACCTTTTGACTTGCCGGGGTAAATTCTGATTATTGGGCAGATTCAGCGTTTTCGGGAACTTCTTCAGAAACTTCTGAGGCAGCTTCGTTTTCTTGTTCCGACATGTCGTCGGCAGATGTTTCTTGCTCGGGGAGGCTGTTGGTATCAAATTTTTCAGAAGGCATGTTGTTCATTGGTGCTTCATATGCAGGCTGCCCAAAATTTTGTTGCTGCATTACTGCGGCAGGAAGGCGTTTCATTACAAAAAATATTAGCGGAATCATGATAATGAAACAAACCAGCATAAGCCACAAATAAGCTTGCATGAAGTGTTTGCGGTTTTTGTTACCGTCCCCAAATGCCCAGACAAATATCATGACAAGGCCTACGATAGGAATGGCGAGTATCAGGAATGTGATGATCCAATCCTTGACGGTCATGACAGCAGTGTCGTTGGGTACATTAGGGTGTGGAGTGTTATTTTGATCCATGAATAAACTACCTGAATGAAAGTAAATGAATAGGTCGGCAGCGGGCGGTTTTAATTTCTAATGTTTTAAAATGTGCTGAATGTTAAAGCGGTGACGCTGTGTAGAATCATTTTGCACCTTTACCCGACTGCCCGGCGATTGCAACATATATTTTATCCCAGCTGCAAGGAGGGGAATGTTATCTTTCATTCCGTTTTCATGCAAGTGGGCGGGTGGCGGGATAAGGCATTGAGGTGGGATGTGTTGGATTTTGGGTCATATGTGGATGGGTTTTAATGGAATGGGGCGGCTTTGCCGTGTTCTATTAAATTCAATCCACTATGGGTAAGAAACTCAGAAGCGGGTTGATGAAATGGGGTGATGTGCGGGTTGGTACCGCAAAAGGAAATTTAATGTAAAGGTCGTCTGAAAATAGGTTTTCAGACGACCTTTAGGATTGTGAACTATTCTGCGGCAGGTTTTACCGTGTTGCGGACATCGCCGCTTTTTTCTTTATGTTTCAGCACCGCACGGTCGAGCTTGTCCATCAGAACATCAATGGCGGCGTACATATCTTGTTCAACGGCCTCGACGTGGAGGTCTTTGCCCGCCAGATGGATGTCTGCTTCAGCCTGTTGATTGAGTTTTTCCACAGAAAGGGTGATGGTAACGGAAATGGCGTTGGCTGCGTGGCGGTTGATGCGTTCCAATTTTTCGGAAACGTAGTTTTTGATGGCCTCGGTAACGTCGAAATTCAGACCGGTGATTTTCAGATTCATAATACAGCTCCTTCGGTGGGGTTCAGTCCGTCAGAAACGGAACGGGAAAACTGCGGTTTAAAACTGTCATTCGGTAAGTTTGCGTTTGTGTGCCGGCGGGATGTCGAGCGATTCCCTGTATTTGGCGACGGTGCGGCGGGCGATGTCTATGCCCTGTTGTTTGAGGAGGCGGACAAGGGTTTCGTCGGAATGGGGTTTGCTGCTGTCTTCGTTTTCGATAATCTGCCCCAAAACGGCTTTAATCGCGCCTTGGCTCAGGCCTTCTTTGTCGCCTTCGGAATTGACTGCCTGTGTGAAGAAATAGCGTAACGCAAATAGTCCGCGCGGGCAAGACAAATATTTTTGGTTGGCGGCGCGCGAAATGGTGCTTTCGGCAAGCCCCAATTCGGCGGCTGCATCTTTCATAAGCATGGGGGCGAGTCCGATTTCGCCGAAGATGAAGAAGTCTTCCTGATTTTTGACGATGTATTCGGCAAGGCGGATGACGGTGCTTTTGCGCAGTTCGAGAGAGTCGATGCGCTGCTTGGCTTCGTTGATTTTTTCTTTCCACTCGGGTGCGCCGTCTTCTGCGGATTTCATCAGTTCGCAGTATTCGCGGTTGAGTTGCAGTTTGGGCCAGGCGGCTTCGTTGCCGATGACTTTCCAGCCGTCTTTGCCTTCTTTGACCCAAACGTCGGGCTGGATGTAGGCGGTTGGTTCGGAGGAGGCAAAACCGTAGGCGGGGTAGGGGTTGAGCGTGGCGATGATGTCGAGGGCGGCTTCTATGGTTTCGCTGTCGATTTCGGGAAAGAGTTTGCGGAAGCGGATGATGTTTTGTTTGCGGTTTTTGCCCAAATCGTGCAGCGAACTTTGGATGAGGTGGGCGGCCGCCTGACGCGCGGGGCTGGCGGGCAGGCGCATGAGTTGGAGCATCAGGGATTCGGTCAGGTCGGCGGCGGCAACGCCGGGCGGGTCGAAGGTCTGCAAAAGGTCGAGGGCGTTTTGCAGCTCGTCTTCGTCCAGCATCCATTCCAAGGGCGTGTTGTCGATAACGTCTTGGATGCTGTCGGTGAAATAGCCTTGGTCGTCAAGGAAGTCGATAAGGATGTGGACGTAGGCGGCTTCTTTGTCGGAAAGGGGGTGTTCGCACACTTGGGCGTGCAGGTATTGGTTGAAATCTTCTTCTTTGGCGATGTTGAGCCACGCGTCTTCGGCATCGTCGCCGCCGAGGTGGTTGCTGCGCGGCATGGTGGTGCCGTGATTGAACTCTGCGTCGGCAAATTCGTCGGCTTCGGGGCGTTCGAGCAGGGGATTGTCCTGCAACCAGTCTTCGACCTCGCGTTCGAGTTCGATGCCGGACATTTGCAGGATGCGCAGGGATTGTTGCAGACGTTGGTTGAGTTGTTGGGTCTGCCTGAGTTTGAGGCCGAGTAAGGTCATGGTGCAATGTATGTTGATTGGTTTTATGGTGGATTGGGCTTGAGGCGGCGCGGCTTGGCTTACATTACGCTGTCAACTGCTTCTTGTTCATCCACTATGTGATTTCAGACGACGTTTGGTTTGGTAAGGAGGCGCAGAAGGGTCGTCTGAACGGATTTTGTGGTGTGTTTATAGGCGTTTGGTCAACGCTTTTTATTTTTTATCCTAGATGTGTATTTCAACATTTTGCCTTGCCGCCGTCAACTGACGAGGCATGTTTGAAGATGGGTATCCGGATATTGATGATGTGGGTTGGAGGTTCGTTTGTTAATGGTTTTTGTAAAAATTTAAATAAATCATATGGTTGATTGTATTCAAGATGTAATTGTTTGAACGGCGTGCGTTTTATGGCATATGAAACTGATTTTTGTCCGACGTGTCATTTGCGGGAAAAGGGATGCGGATATCGAATGATTTGGGATCATGAAAAGGCATTAAAGGTCTTCTGAGATCCTGTTCTCTAAAGCTTTGGGCTTTGTTGAACCTGAATTTTCAGACGACCTTCATTCATTTACTGCTTATTTATTGTTCGGATGGGATTCCATCGGTGCAGACAAAGGCAGTTCGGGCATGGTGCGGGCGGAGTCGGAAACATTGCCGGACAGGGTTTTCAGGAAGGCAACGATGTTGTCGGTGTCTTCTTTCGATAAGTCTTTGCCCAGTTGCGCTTTACCCATGATGGTAACGGCTTTGTCCAATTTCCAAACGCTGCCGTTGTGGAAATATGGATAAGTTTTGGCGACGTTACGCAAGCCTGGGACGCGGAAGAAGAATTCGTCTTCGGCTTTTTTGGTTACGTCGGCACGGCCTTTGTCGTGTTTCGGATCTTCGATGAATTTCCAGTACGGGCCTTCAACCAAACCGAATTTTTGGAAGGTTGCGCCGCCGAGGTTGACACCGCTGTGGCAGGCGATACAGCCGTTGTCCATAAAGGCGCGCACGCCTTTGCGCTCTTGCTCGCTCAGGGCGTTGACGTTGCCTTTGAGGTAGTCATCCCATTTGGTCGGCGTCAGCAGAGTACGTTCGAATGCGCCCAGTGCGGTGGTGATGTTTTTGAAGGAAACTGCGCCGTCTTCGGGGAAGGCGGTTTTAAACAGTTCTTGATATTCGGGGATTTTGGCAATTTTGGCAGCGGCTGCTTCTTGCGAGTCGTTTGCCATTTCCACAGGGTTCACCAACGGTCCGCCGGCTTGTTCTTCAACGTCAGCCGCGCGTCCGTCCCAGAACTGCATGCCGAGCAGGGCGGCGTTTAAAGCGGTCGGGGAGTTTCGTCCGCCGAACTGTCCTTTATGGCCTTGGCTGGTCGGCAGGTTGTCCACGCCTGCGGTGGCGAGGTTGTGGCAGGAGTTGCAGCTTACGGTGTTGCCTTTGGAGAGGCGCGGCTCATACCATAATTGATGGCCGAGTTTGACCTGTTCTTCGGTAAACGGGCGCAGTTTCTGCATTTCTTCGGCGTTTGGCAGCGGTTTGAAGATGCCTTGTGCGCGTTTGAGCAGCTCTTGATCTTCAGGAGAAGCATTGCTGTCAACGGCGGCTTGGGACGCTGCTGAGGCAGCTGACGCTGCGTCAGGGGTCGTCTGAACAGCAGAGGCCTAGGTCGGTGCGGAAGCAGGTTTTTGTTCCTTACTTTCCTGTCCGCCACAGGCGGCCAATGCAGATAAAACAGCAAGCGACAGGAGCAGTCGGGTGTTGCGGTGGTTCATGGCGTGTTCCTTTTTGTAGTGGATATTATTATGAGTAAGCACCGTTTCCGTTGATTGCCGTGATGAATGGCGGGCGAAAATAGGAAATGGCATTCCGCTTTGTTTGCGTCCGTTTGATATGTCCGGCTTTTTTGTCCGCGAAGTATAAACAGCGGGCGGGGTTTGCCCTTTGCGGTAAATCAATATTGGATTTTCAATAGAAATAAGCAATATATGTGATAGCTTCTGCATTTTCATGCGGTTTTCATGTTGGATAGGCCTCTATCGCTTGCACTGCCAAGCCGATTGGTTTAAATTAAACGACAATTTACCGTTGGAAGACACACAATGAAAATCACCGTCATCGGCGCAGGTTCTTGGGGTACAGCCCTTGCCCTGCACTTTGCCAGCCACGGCAACGAAGTCGCCCTTTGGACACGCAATCCCGAACAAGTCCGTACATTGCAGGCAGAACGTGAAAACAAACGCGGCCTGCCCGGTTTCCCTTTCCCTGAATCCTTAACCGTTTATGCCGATTTGGGTGATGCGCTCAAAGACAGCGGGCTCATTCTTGTCGTAACTTCTGTCGCAGGTTTGAGAAGCAGCGCAGAACTCCTCAAACAACACAATGCCGACCATATTCCCGTCCTTGCTGCCTGCAAAGGCTTTGAACAAGACACAGGGCTGTTGACCTTCCAAGTATTGAAAGAAGTATTGCCTGAGAACAAAAAAATCGGCGTGCTGTCAGGTCCGAGCTTTGCCCAAGAACTCGCCAAACAACTGCCTTGCGCCGTGGTTGTTGCTTCAGAAAATCAGGAATGGATTGAGGAATTGGTACCGCAACTCAACACCAACGTAATGCGCCTTTACGGCAGCACGGACGTGATCGGTGTGGCTGTCGGCGGTGCCGTCAAAAACGTTATGGCAATCGCTACCGGCCTTTCCGATGGTCTCGAATACGGGCTCAATGCGCGTGCGGCGCTGGTGACGCGCGGTCTCGCCGAAATTACCCGTCTTGCCATGGCTATGGGTGCGCAGCCCAAAACCATGATGGGGCTTGCCGGCATCGGCGACCTTATCCTGACCTGTACCGGCGCGCTTTCGCGCAACCGCCGTGTCGGTTTGGGTTTGGCAGAAGGAAAAGAACTGCATCAAGTGTTGGTGGAAATCGGCCATGTTTCCGAGGGTGTCAGCACCATCGAAGAAGTGTTTAATACCGCTGTGAAATACCAAATCGATATGCCCATTACCCAAACCCTGCTGCAACTCATCCGCAAAGAAATGACCCCGCAGCAAGTGGCAGAAAGGCTCATGGAGCGCAGCGCGCGCTTTGAATAAGACCAAACGGCAAAGGTCGTCTGAAAACATCAAGCCAAAAAGTTTCAGACGACCTCAACATTCGGCAGCGATTGACATCCCTGCATCATCATCCTAATATCCTGACCGCCTGCCACCATGCGGCAATACGGAAGCCTATACATGAATCAATCACTCGACACATTGGAAGTCAGCGTTTACCAGCTGGCCCAAAAATTTGAAACCCTTGTTGGTGAAAACCGCCGCCTTAACGAAGAAATCGACCGCCTCAAGCTCGAGCATGAGCAACAAAAGCGCGAACACGAAGCCGCCGTTGACGAATTGAGCGAAGCGCTGCTCGTACAAGTCGGCAAACTCAAAGAAGACCTACAAGGCAAAATCGACAACCTTACCGCCGAAAAAGAACAATACCGCAGCGCATTGGAGCAGACTGCAGAAAAAATCCGCCGGCTCATTTCCCGCCTGCCGCAAGAAACGCAATCATAAGGACACGCCATGAGTATCGAACAAGTCAGCCTCGACATCATGAATGTCAATTTCACCATCAACACGCCGAGTGAAGAAAAAGATACCCTGCTCCAAGCCGTTGATATGCTCAACAAAAAAAGTGCCGCCATCAAAGAGAGCGGACGCATTGTCGGCAGCGATAAAATCGCCATTATGACCGCGCTCAACGTCGTCCACGACCTCCTTAAAATCACACTCAAAGACGATTTGGCAATAGGTGAATTTGAGCGTAAAATAACCGACATGAACAACGCTTGCCAAAAAGCTTTGGCGCGGTTGGAACAAAACTGATTTTTCTTTTTCCCTGCGGTGTCCGCGAAGGCATATATTCCTTTGAACCAATAAGTTCGCTTAAGGTTGCCGGGAGTTGCAGTGGGCGCGAGCGTCTATCCTTAGATGCACCCGAAACTGCCCGAGGTGACCGCCTTGTCAACAAGGTTCAAGCGGATTCAGCCAAAACGGCTCTCGCGGGGATTCCCATATCAAGCCATGCCCGATTGCGGCATGGCTTTCATTTATCATCGGCTTCGACGTCGTCTGAAAAACCAAACTTAAAATCAAAAAACATATCCCGATATTTTGAATCAACAGCAATGTTTTCCAACCTAAAAACAACATTTCCCAATGCATAAAAACGCCATCATAGAAAAAACACTTTCAGACGACCCCAATCCGATTGACAAAAGCCAATCCCATCTTTAAAATTCACAACTTTCTATATCTATCTGGATTTCCACTATGAAAACCTTTTCAGCGAAACCCCACGAGGTGAAGCGCGAATGGTTCGTTATCGACGCCCAAGACAAAGTCTTGGGTCGCGTTGCAGCCGAAGTCGCACACCGTCTGCGTGGCAAGCACAAACCTGAATACACCCCCCACGTTGACACCGGCGACTACATCATCGTCATCAACGCGGACAAACTGCGTGTAACCGGTGCCAAATTCGAAGACAAAAAATACTTCCGTCACTCCGGCTTCCCCGGCGGTATCTACGAGCGTACTTTCCGTGAAATGCAAGAGCAATTCCCGGGTCGCGCTTTGGAACAAGCCGTAAAAGGCATGTTGCCTAAAGGCCCATTGGGTTACGCCATGATCAAAAAACTGAAAGTGTACGCTGGTGCAGAACACGCCCATGCCGCACAACAACCCAAAGTTTTGGAATTGAAATAAGGACACGACATGAACGGTAAATACTACTACGGCACAGGCCGCCGCAAAAGTTCAGTGGCTCGTGTATTCCTGACTAAAGGTACCGGCCAAATCATCGTAAACGGTCGTCCCGTTGACGAATTCTTCGCCCGCGAAACTAGCCGCATGGTTGTTCGCCAACCTTTGGTCCTGACTGAAAACGCTGAAGCATTCGACATCAAAGTCAACGTTATCGGCGGCGGTGAAACCGGTCAATCCGGCGCTATCCGCCACGGCATTACCCGCGCCCTGATCGACTTCGACGCTGCGCTGAAACCTGCCTTGTCTCAAGCCGGTTTCGTGACTCGCGATGCCCGTGAAGTTGAACGTAAAAAACCAGGTCTGCGCAAAGCACGCCGCGCAAAACAATTCTCCAAACGTTAATTCGTTTTTGGAATCTCAAAAAGCCCTGCAATGCAGGGCTTTTTTATTTGTTGCATCTCTTGGATTACCTATGCATTTTTGAGACTGGTATATATTGTGATAAATCCCATCTGTTTGTTGGCTAAAATATAGTACGTACTTTTGCATCGTCAAAAAGAAAGTTCCACCTCATAGGGGAATAACTTAGCGACGATGGCCATTAGCCAACACAGACATAACTAACTATTTCAGAGGCATAAACTCAGTTGTCAGAGATAAACACTCGGCCACAGAGATTGCCCAAGATATTATCTCAACAACAACGAACATAAATATCTATAATATGCAACCCATCATCAACGCACAAGCACCCGAATTTAAGGTAGAAGCCTACCACAATGGC
>CAKARM010000082.1:0-8312 GCA_916720585.1 uncultured Neisseria sp. | reverse complement strand
TCTCTTTGAGCTAAGGCGAGGCAACGCCGTCCTGGTTTAAAGTTAATCCACTATATTTGGATTGCGGCTTAATCGGGTTTTATGCAGTGTATTGATAAATATTGAGAAAATAATGTCTTGTTACTTTCTTTATATTGTGTCAAAACACGGATATTTAAAAGCTGTTCTACGAACGAATGGGTTTGATATCGCTCAGACTCAGCCTGATAAAAAAGGCTGAATAAAAGCGATAGCTTTGTTATAATGAAACTATAGAGATTTCCATCAGTTTCTTGGCATTGCGCCGTTTTATCCATATCAACGAAAGAGGAAAACAAAATGTTTCCAGAATATCGCGATTTAATTTCAAAATTAAAACAAGAAGATGCGCATTTTGCACGATTGTTTGACGAGCATAACGAGCTGGATGACAAAATTACCGGTTTGGTAAACAACCCTGTTACCAGCGGCTCTGAAGAAATCGAAGAGCTGAAAAAAGCTAAATTGAAACTGAAAGACGAGTTGTACGCTCTTCTGCAAAAAGCAGCAGGCAAATAATTCGAGTTTCTCAGGTCGTCTGAAACCGATATCAGGATTTCAGACGACCTTTTTGTTTGCGGATGAAACGTAGGACGGGATAAGGCAAGGGAAGTACAGACAATAAACAGGTGCTGGTTTTATTGCATGAATACAAAGCAAAGGTCGTCTGAAAACGCTTGCGCGTATATTTTCAGACGACCTTTTTCATTCCATTTACAGCCATTGCGCCAAGGATTCGGTATCCAAGTCCCATTGCCAGACGCCGTTGTCCGTGCCGTCCAATCCGCGCAGGAAGAGGTATCGGATGGCGATTTTGGGTAACGGTTTGCCGCGCAGTTTGAAATAGCGGGCCACGGCGATGGCGTAGATGAGCGCTTGCAGGTAGTAGTGGTGCTCTGCTACGGCTTCGTTCATGGCTTGTTGCGTATAGGCTTCGGCGCTGTCGCCCAGATGGTTGGATTTGTAGTCGATGATGCATACGAGGTCGTCTGAATCTTGGCAGACCATGTCGATGAAGCCGTTGAGAAAACCTTGTACGTCTTGGAAATCCAATCTTTCCGCGGCTTCGATACATTCCGGCGGCAGTGAGCTGTTTTCGCGGGCAAACCAGTGGCGCAGGTCATGGAGTTTGAAGTCTTCGGTGTAGAGGGTAAATCCCATTTCCGGAAGGCGGCGCTCGGGTGGGATTTCAGACAGGCTTTGTGCAACAAGGCGTGTTTTGCGGCAGGTGTCGAGCATTTGTTTGACGGCATCTGTCCAGAGCAGGTCGAAGCCGTAGCGGGTTAAGGTTTCGGTTATCAGGCTGCTTTGGCTTTCGGCACTTTGGGCAAAGTTGAATTTTTCCAACATTTCATGCAGGCAGACGCCGGCGTTGGCGCCGCGCGGGAAATGGTGGATGTCGGCATTTGGGAGGTCGTCTGAAACGGAGAGGGCGGTTTCAGACGACCTTTCTGTTTCGGCGGCGGTTTCTGCGGGATCGAGTGCGGGTTGTAATTCTTCGCGTTCGTCGTCTCGGGTTTTGACTTGGCGGCTGAGGCCGGTAAAGCTGGTATGCCGGATGAACTGAAATCCGCGGGCGGGGATAACGGCGGCTTGATAGAGGTCGTCTGAAAGTTGGCGGTTTTGCGCGGCTGCGGGTTGCGGCGCGTCTTCGGAAAAGCTGAAGTCGGTATGTTCGGGGGGATTTTTGAGGAAACGCAGCCAGTTGTTTTTCAGCATTTGCAGCTCGCCTACGGCTTTGTTTGCTTTGCGTTCTTGTTCATAAGCTTGGTGGGTAGACACCCGATTGCTGTCGGCGCTGCCTTCAAGCAAGTAGGCAAAAGGGGAATCGGCGGTATCGCCGCAATGGGCGGCATAAAGGACAAGCTGCTCTTCGGCACGGGTCAGCGCGACGTAAAGCAGGCGCAGGCGTTCCGCCATTTCTTCGTCGGCAAGGTGGATGCGGTCTTCATCGTTGAGTTGTGATTTGGCAAGCAGTTCCGTGGTGTGGTCGGCGGTGTGGAGGATTTGCCAATCGGCGGGCTTCATGTCTTTCGCGTCCCAAACGAAAGGGCAATAGACCAAAGGATATTGCAAACCTTTGGAGGCATGCATGGTAACGATTTTGACCAGTGCTTCATCGCTTTCAAGCCGTAACAGTCCTGATTCGCCGACAGAGCGGTCTTGCGCCAGGCTGATTTGGTCGTTGAGCCATTGATGTAGGGCGGCGGGGCTGAGGCTTTGTCCTTCTTCTTCGGAGAGACACTCTAAAAGCTGATGGAAATTGGTGAGGCCGCGCTCGTCGCCGCGTGCAAGCAGACCGGTTTCGATGCCGTGCAACGAGGAGAAGTGTTGCAGCGCGGCATAAATCCCGCTTTTCCGCCAAATGGCAACGGATTCGGCGGCGGTGTTTATCCAGTTTAATAATTCGGCTTCGTTGCGGTTGAGTTGATACAGGGCTTGCGCGTCGTAGCCGAACAATGTGCCGGATAAGACAAAGCGCAGCGAGCCGATTTGTCCGGGATTGAGCCAATAATCCAACAGCGCGGCAAGGGCGAGGGCTTCGGGCGTGGTGAAAACCGATTCTCTTGAGAGCAAAACGCTTTGTATGCCGCGCGTTTTCAACGCTTTTGCCACCATTACGCCTTCGTTAAACGTCCTAACCAAGACGGCAATGTCGCCCGAAACGACCGGTCTGTCTTTGAATTTCAGACGACCTTCGGCAGCTTCGTTGAGCGTGTGGGCAATTTCGTTGGCGCAATATTCGGAGGCACGGCGGCGCAAGATGTCTTTGTTGAGTACTTCGTCGTCTTTGCCGTTGAGCCAGCGTATCTGTATGGCAGTTTGGGGCGGCGAAAGCCGGCTTTCGGAACGTGCGGCGCCGACTTCGGTATAGTCTATGCCGTCCAAGACGAAAGGGCGGTTTTTGCAGCGGAACAATGCGCCTATGCCGTTAATCAGCTTGGCGTGGCTGCGGTAATTGGTTGCCAGCGTGTAGCTGTGTTGCGCGTCGGCTGCGGCTTGCAGATAGGCGTAAATGTCGGCGCCGCGAAAGCTGTAAATCGCTTGTTTCGGGTCGCCGACTAGGAATAAAGGTTTGTTTTGGCTGATGAATATTTTTTGGAAAATCTCGTATTGCAGCGGGTCGGTGTCTTGAAATTCGTCAATCAAGGCGATGCGCCAGTTTTGCGCCACTGCCTGAGCCAGCGAGTCTGCTTGCGGGTTGTCGGTCAGGGCGTCGTAAACATCCAGCAGCAAATCGTCGAAACCGCGTTCGCGTTTGGATTTTTTCTGTTCGCTCAGACTGGCATTAAGATGATCGAGCAGGTCGAGGTGGAGCAGGGTAAGTGTCTCTTCCTCAGCTTGCGCGATGGCAGCCGAATCTGCGCCGAGATTCGCCAATATCTGCAAATCGGCAAAGGCGGCAGCATCGGGAGTATTGCCTTTTTTGACTTTGGACGCTAAAGCTTCTACGGCAAACATAGGCAGCTTTTCTGCCGTCGTTTTGCTAAAAGAAGGAAGGGCATCGGATTGAGAGGCGGAGTGGAGTTCGAGAAAGACGGTTTTGAATGTTTTTTCTTGATAGGATTGCCCATTTAATATCGGACGGATGCGCCAGAATGTTTCTTCCAAAGCGTTCAGTTTGGAACGCACTTTTTCCCATGTTTTCCGAAAGTTTTCCTGCGCGGCGACTAAGTCTGCTTCGGGTCGTCTGAAAACCAAATACGGACGGCTGACGAACTTTTGTATTGCCGCCAACATGGTTTGCGGCGTTTGGCGGCGTTGGAATACCAACTTCGCTAAAACGGGATGATCGACGATGCGGTCGCGCCAAAAATCTTGAGCGGGAATCAGCAGGCGGTCGCGGTTGTCTTCGGTCAACTCGACATCCATAGGCGCGCGGCACAAAAACGCATAATCGCGCAAAATGCGTTGGCAGAAGCCGTGAATGGTATAAATCGCGGCGTTGTCGAATTGTCCGATGGCGGCCTTGAGGCGGACAATCAGCCGCGCCCGACTTTCTTGAGCCAATGCTTGTTTGAGCAAACCGGTCAGAAACACATCGCCCGGATGATTGTCTTGGCAGTATGCTTCAAGGTCGTCTGAAAGATTGTCCGTATCCTCCACGCTCTCCAAAGCCTGCAATACTTCGTCCAAACGTGCGCGCAAACGGGTTTTCAATTCCGCCGTTGCCGCCTTGGTAAAAGTAACGGTCAAAATGCTTTCGACCGGCATCTGCTCAAGCACGACCAAGCGTGTGAACAAAGCCGCAATGCCGTAGGTTTTGCCCGTGCCGGCGGAGGCTTCAATCAGATTGGTACCTGTTATGGGGATGCTTAGGGGATCGAAGGCTGGAATGGAGGCGTTAGCGGGCATGATAAAAGGAGGGAAGTACAGATAGAAGGAGTAATCATAGCAGAGGTCGTCTGAAAACGGTGGGGAGCTTGGAGTGAAAACGGGCTTGGGCTTGGTTGTATGGCAGGCTTGCGATTTTCGGTTGCGTTCCGTTGGATTTAATTGTTGATATCAGCCGTAGAAATAGGGTGAGGCAAACAAAAAAACGGCAGCTTTTAGGCTGCCGTTTTCTTTAGTGCGATTAAGCTTGGTCTTCCGGTTTATCAGATAACTCTTGGGCTTTATCAGTTGGCTCTTGAGCGGTTTCTGTGGAAGCAGGTTCATGCTGACTGACTGCTTCCGGAGCTTGCGTTACCGCTTCGGTTTCAGATTGTTCCGGATTGTCCTGGCGCAGATTGTGACTGTAGTCTTTAGGCGGGCTGGGTTGCTTGCCTGCCATAATTTCCAGCACTTGGTCGCGGTCTATGGTTTCCCAATCCATCAAGGCTTTGCACATAATTTCCATCTTATCGCGGTTTTCATCAAGGATTTTGTAAGCTACTTGATACTGCTCATCCAAGATACGGCGAATTTCTGCATCGATTTCTTGTTGGGTTTTTTCGGAAATGTTTTGGGAACGGGTAATGCTGCGTCCCAAGAATACTTCGTCTTCATTTTCCGTATAAACCATTACGCCCATTTTATCGCTCATGCCGTAACGGGTGACCATCTCGCGCGCCATTTGGGTGGCACGTTCGAAATCGTTGGATGCGCCGGTGGAAATACGGCCGATGAAGATGTCTTCGGCAATGCGTCCGCCAAACAGAATCGACAATTGGCTCAGCATTTGGTCTTTATACATGCTGATACGGTCGCGTTCGGGAAGCTGCCAAGTCAAACCGAGCGCACGGCCGCGCGGCATGATGGTCACTTTGTGAACCGGGTCGGTAAACGGCAGGCTTTCGGCAACAATCGCATGACCGGCTTCATGGTAGGCGGTCGCACGTTTTTCGTCCTCGTGCATTACCATGCTGCGGCGTTCGGGACCCATATAGATTTTGTCTTTGGCATCTTCAAAATCGCTTTGGTCGACTTTGATTTTGTTGCGGCGGCCTGCAAACAGGGCGGCTTCATTGACCAAGTTGGCCAAATCCGCACCGGAGAAGCCCGGTGTGCCGCGTGCCAATGATGTCAAATCTACGGATTCGTCCAAAGGTACTTTTTTCGCGTGGACTTTCAGGATTTGCTCGCGACCGCGGATATCGGGCAGCGGAACAACAACCTGACGGTCGAAGCGGCCGGGGCGTTGTAATGCCGGATCCAGTACGTCGGGACGGTTGGTTGCGGCGATGACGATAACGGTATGATTGCTTTCAAAACCGTCCATCTCGACCAAAAGCTGGTTCAAGGTTTGTTCGCGCTCGTCGTTGCTGCCGCCCAAGCCGGCACCGCGTTGACGGCCGACAGCGTCGATTTCGTCAATGAAAATGATACAAGGGGCGTTTTTCTTCGCTTGTTCAAACATATCGCGCACGCGGCTTGCACCGACACCGACGAACATTTCAACAAAGTCGGAGCCTGAAATGCTGAAGAACGGCACACCGGCTTCTCCTGCGATGGCTTTTGCCAGCAAAGTTTTACCGGTACCCGGGCTGCCTGCCAGCAAAATGCCGTGCGGAACGCGGCCGCCCAAGCTTTGATAGCGGTTGGGGGATTTCAGATAATCAACGATTTCTTGTACTTCTTCTTTTACTTCATCACAACCGGCAACATCGGCAAAGGTAACTTTATTGGTTTCTTTGTCCATCAGGCGGGCGCGGCTTTTACCGAAAGAGAATGCGCCGCCCTTGCCACCGCCGCCGTTCTGCATGCGCATGAAGTAGAACCATGCGCCAATCAGCAGCAATACCGGCAGCAGGCTGAAAACCAGGCTGGTAAAGATACTCGGTTTTTCTTCAGGGATAACGTTGACGCGGACTTTATTGTCCAAAAGCGTTTTGACCAAATTATCGTCTAAAGGCGCATTGGTGAAGAAAGTGGATTTATCGGTACGTTCGCCTTTGATCAGATAGCCGATGATGGCGGAGCCTTCGATTTTGACGTTGCTCACTTCACCGTTGTTTACCTGTTGGATAAATTGAGAGTATTCGATTTGCTGCTTGTTTTCCTGCTTGCTGGTCAGTGCGTTGAACGCAGCCATCAGACCGACGCACAAAGCGACCCATAACAGGATGGACTTAAAGGTATTCCCCACTTAGCCAGACTCCATGATATTAAGATAAACGAAAGGAAGATTTTAAAACACGCTGCCTGTATTGTCAGCGTTTATTTTTTCCTAATAAATAAATCTCACTGGAACGATTGCGTGATGCTTCGGGCTTGCGCGTCTGCACCGTTCCGAAGATTTCGCGCATGGCTACCATATATTCCTGATAGCCCGCTCCCTGAAATACCTTCACCAAAAAGCTGCCGCCCGTTTTCAAATGATTGACGGCAAAGTCCAAAGCCAGTTCGCACAAGTAAAAGCTACGGGCTTGGTCGGTTACGGCGTTACCCGACATATTGGGTGCCATATCGCAAATTACAAGGTCTAGTGGGCGGGCGTCCAGCAGGGTTTCAAATTGCGCCAATACTTCGTCCTCCCTGAAGTCGCCCTGAATAAAAGAAACGCCTTCTATTTCATCCATAGGCAGGATATCCAATGCGAACACGCGCCCTGAATTGCCGACCAGTTTTGCCGCTACTTGCGACCAGCTGCCCGGCGCGCTGCCTAAATCCGCCAAAACCGTGCCGGGTTTGATTAATTTGTCTTTTTCGTTGATTTCCAGCAGTTTATATGCGGCGCGGGCACGATAGCCGTCTTTTTGCGCCATGTGGACGTAATGATCGTTGACGTGTTCGTGAAGCCAGGCTTTTGATGATTTTGAACGTACTGCCATAATTTATTTAATGATTTAGAGAAACGCCGTATTGTACGTTATTTTCCCCCGAGATTGCGCCAAATCGCGTACAATGCCGCATTATTCTTTCTTTTCAAGCACTAGAACATGACTGACAATAAATTAAGCACTAAAGAAATTTTGGAATTGAAAGCCCGCGCCCATCACCTTCATCCTGTTGTAATGGTGGGACAGCAAGGTTTGACCGAGTCCGTTATCAAAGAAACCGATGCCGCCCTGACGGCGCATGAGTTAATCAAAGTCCGTGTATTCGGCGATGACCGCGCCGAGCGCGTTGAAATTTGCAATGCATTGTGCGAAGCCGTCGATGCGCAACTGGTTCAGCATATCGGCAAACTGTTGGTGTTGTGGCGTAAAAACTTGGAGGTTTGATTCTTCAAGAGCATATTCAGACATCTTAAGGACAGATGTACAAAAGGTCGTCTGAAAATATTTATGACTCTTACCAAGTGTTTTTGTTATGCGCTCGTAAAATCAGGAAAATCGATAAACTCTCTGAGATTGATTACTGTCAATGGGAACATACCCGCAGTTTTAAAGCTGCGATTGGCTATACTAACGATAGGAGCACATCATGAAAGTATTATCTGTTGCACTGGTTTTATTGACTTTGGCAGGCTGTCACAATACTTGGAACGGCGTTCGGGAAGACGGTTCACGCATTATCGGGCGTTCTGTCAGCGGTATTGGTCACGGTATCGGTAAGGCAGGTCAGGCATTGGAACGTACCGGCAGCAGAATCGACAACCGCCAACAAGTACAGCCTCAAATGTCCGGACAGAATCAATATCCCTACCCGGCGCAGAACCAATATCCTGAGCAGAATCAATACCAATACTAAGTCTTTTTTTAATGTCGACCCCGATTACATGGTTTGTAGTCGGGGTTTTGGTTTTTCAGACGACCTTTATCCTGTATGATTCGGGATTGGCAATGAAATGGGCATATCTTTAGCCGTCTTCTTACTTATAGTGGATTAACTTTAAACCAGTACGGCGTTGCCTCGCCTTAGCTCAAAGA
>CAKARM010000081.1:0-8353 GCA_916720585.1 uncultured Neisseria sp. | reverse complement strand
GACCCGCGCAACGTCGTGATTAAAGAAGTGGCGCGCGGTTTGAGCCGGGAAGCGGGCGACATGCGCCTCTTCGACATCGCCGAACGCTTGGAGAGCGTGATGTGGGAAGAGAAAAAAATGTTCCCGAACTTGGACTGGTTCTCCGCCGTGTCCTACCAAAAACTCGGCGTACCGACCGCCATGTTCACGCCGCTGTTCGTGATTTCGCGCTCCACCGGCTGGGCGGCACACGTCCTCGAACAGCGCAAAGACGGCAAAATCATCCGTCCGAGTGCGAACTATACCGGCCCTGAAGACTTGGCGTTTGTGGAGATTGAAGAACGCTGAGACGGACAACAACCGTAGGAGACGCCAATCGGATTTCAGACGACGTGTAGCGTGGGCTTTGCCCGCGGAAAACCGAAACCCGCCTACGGTTCCGCTTTTCAGACGGCCTGTTGGAATATGTGAGAGAGAGAAGGTCGTCTGAAAAAACAGCCGCAACGTCTGCCGTCATTCCCGCCCCCGCCTAAGCGAGGACAGGCCGCGGCGGGAATGGCGGAGGCAGCGCGGCAACTTTCTGAAATAAAGGCGTTTGATTATCAAGAGGTAAATAAAGATTTTGGAGGGATTTTCTTTTCGAAAAACAATAATGCACCTATGTGGAAAGTATTATGGAGTAAATATGAAGCTGCCTGATTTACTGATGGGAATATTCTTGGCAGTCTCTGCAGCCCTTCTGAATGCAACTATCGGTATATTCAGTAAGGTATTAATGGAACAGGGCTTGTCTGTTCAGCATATTGCATTTTTGAAAACTTTGACAGGTTTTGTGTTTATCAGCATTTTGCTTTGCCGTACCGGTTTTACCAGACAGATTGCGGATATTTCAAAAAAGAAAGAGGCAATCTTGCCGTTGCTGTTAAAAGTCGCAATTTGTGCTTTTTTCGGAATTTACACTTTGTTTTTCTTTGAAACCACCGCTTATCAATACGGTAATGCTGCGAATGTAGTAGTTGTATTAATGGCATCGGCTGCCGTATCTGCCTTGATATTGGACAGCATACTATTAGACGAACGTATTTATATTTCTTCAGTCGTCGGTGTGGGTTTGGCAGTATCGGGGATCGCGGTGATTTCTTGGACTGGAGAAGGAAATTTAGGGTTGATTCTGAATGCCGCACTGGCGGGCTCGGGTTACGGTTGTTTTTCCGTTTTGATTAAAAAATTCGGCTTAAACGGCGGTATTTATTTGACACGGATCTTGATGTTTTTTGGAAGTATTTTTTTGTTTATCCCTTCATTGGAAGGTATTGAGGATATACATTGGCAATGGTCTTTTATTCCGCCACTCTTGGCACTGTCTTTATTGCCGACAATTTTAGGATTTTATTGTACAACTAAAGCATTGGATTATTTGAGTGCCGCGAAGGTGCAGGTAACTGAATTGGCCGAGCCATTATTTGCCGCCGTACTGGCTTGGATGTTTTTGAATGAAATACCGGAAGGACGCTTCTTTGTCGGCGCTATTCTGATTATTGCCGGTATTGTGTCTATCAATGGATTGTATAGACCATTGTTGAAGCGAGTTGAATAGTTTTTATTTCCCAAGATTTCAGACGACCCCTTCAAAAACGTCGTCTGAAACCCCAAACCACAAGAAAAATAGATCCACAGGAGAACTGAACATGGCTGCCAACCAACGTTACCGCAAACCGCTGCCCGGTACGGATTTGGAATACTACGACGCGCGTGCGGCGTGTGAGGACATTCAAGCCGGCTCTTACGACAAGCTGCCTTACACGAGCCGCATTTTGGCGGAGAACTTGGTCAACCGCGCGGACAAAGTTGATTTGCCGACGCTGCAAAGCTGGCTGGGCCAGTTGATAGAAGGCAAGCAGGAAATCGACTTTCCGTGGTATCCCGCGCGGGTGGTGTGCCACGATATTTTGGGGCAGACCGCGCTGGTGGATTTGGCGGGCTTGCGCGATGCGATTGCAGAGAAGGGCGGCGATCCTGCCAAAGTGAATCCGGTGGTGCAGACGCAGCTTATCGTCGACCACTCGCTGGCAGTGGAATGCGGCGGCTACGACCCCGATGCGTTCCGCAAAAACCGCGAAATCGAAGACCGCCGCAACGAAGACCGTTTCCACTTTATCAACTGGACGAAAACCGCTTTTGAAAATGTGGATGTGATTCCGGCGGGCAACGGCATCATGCACCAAATCAATCTGGAAAAAATGTCGCCCGTCGTCCAAGTCAAAAACGGCGTGGCGTTTCCCGATACCTGCGTCGGCACGGATTCGCACACGCCGCACGTCGATGCGCTGGGCGTGATTTCTGTGGGCGTGGGCGGTTTGGAAGCGGAAACCGTGATATTGGGGCGCGCATCCATGATGCGCCTGCCCGATATTGTCGGCGTGGAGCTGACGGGCAAACGGCAGGCGGGCATTACGGCGACGGATATTGTGTTGGCGCTGACCGAGTTTCTGCGCAAAGAGCGCGTGGTCGGGGCGTTTGTCGAATTTTTCGGCGAGGGCGCGAGAAGCCTGTCCATCGGCGACCGCGCGACCATTTCCAACATGACGCCGGAGTTCGGCGCGACTGCCGCCATGTTCGCCATCGACGAGCAAACCATTGATTATTTGAAACTGACCGGACGCGACGACGCGCAGGTGAAATTGGTGGAAACCTACGCCAAAACCGCTGGACTGTGGGCGGACGACCTGAAAACCGCCGTTTATCCGCGCGTGTTGAAATTTGATTTGAGCAGCGTAACGCGCAACATGGCAGGTCCGAGCAACCCGCACGCGCGTTTTGCCACCGTCGATTTGGCAGCGAAAGGGCTGGCGAAGCCTTACGAAGAGCCTTCAGACGGCCTCATGCCCGACGGCGCGGTCATCATCGCTGCGATTACCAGTTGTACCAACACCTCCAACCCGCGCAACGTCGTTGCCGCCGCGCTCTTGGCGCGCAACGCCAACCGCTTCGGGCTGAAACGCAAACCGTGGGTTAAAACCTCGTTCGCCCCCGGCTCGAAAGTGGCGGAAATCTATTTGAAAGAAGCAGGTCTGTTGCCCGAAATGGAAAAACTCGGCTTCGGCATCGTCGCCTTCGCCTGCACCACCTGCAACGGCATGAGCGGCGCGCTCGACCCGAAAATCCAGCAGGAAATCATAGACCGCGATTTGTACGCCACCGCCGTACTGTCGGGCAACCGCAACTTCGACGGCCGCATCCACCCGTATGCGAAACAGGCGTTTTTAGCCAGCCCGCCGCTGGTGGTGGCATACGCCGTCGCAGGCAGCATCCGTTTCGATATTGAAAACGACGTACTCGGCGTTTCAGACGACGGCAAGGAAATCCGCCTGAAAGACATCTGGCCGACCGACGAAGAAATCGATGCCGTCGTTGCCGAATATGTGAAACCGCAGCAGTTCCGCGACGTGTATGTGCCGATGTTCGACACCGGCAAAGCGCAAAAAGCCCCAAGTCCGCTGTACGACTGGCGTCCGATGTCCACCTACATCCGCCGTCCGCCCTATTGGGAAGGCGCGCTGGCAGGCGAACGCAGCCTGACGGGAATGCGCCCCTTGGCAATTCTGCCCGACAACATCACCACCGACCACATTTCGCCTTCCAACGCGATTCTGGCGGCGAGTGCGGCAGGCGAATATCTGGCGAAAATGGGTTTGCCCGAAGAAGACTTCAATTCCTACGCCACCCACCGCGGCGACCACCTCACCGCCCAACGCGCCACCTTCGCCAATCCCAAATTGTTTAACGAAATGGTGAAAAACGAAGACGGTAGCGTGCGCCAAGGCTCGCTCGCCCGCGTCGAACCCGAAGGCGAAACCATGCGCATGTGGGAAGCCATCGAAACCTATATGAACCGCAAACAGCCGCTCATCATCATCGCCGGCGCGGACTACGGACAAGGCTCCAGCCGCGACTGGGCGGCGAAAGGCGTGCGGCTGGCGGGCGTGGAAGCCATCGCCGCCGAAGGCTTCGAGCGCATCCACCGCACCAACCTCATCGGCATGGGCGTCTTGCCGCTGCAATTCAAATCCGGCACCAACCGCCACACCCTGCAACTGGACGGCACGGAAACCTACGACGTGGTCGGCGAACGCAAACCGCGCGGCGACCTGACCTTAGTCATTCACCGCAAAAACGGCGAGACTGTCGAAGTCCCCGTTACCTGCCGCCTCGATACCGCAGAGGAAGTGCTGGTCTACGAAGCCGGCGGCGTGCTGCAACGATTTGCACAGGATTTTTTGGAAGGGAACGCGGCTTAGAGGTCGTCTGAAAACAAGACGTAGCGTGGGCTCTGCCCACGAAACAGGATAGATAGTTGCAATCAGGAATCTTCGCGGACGAAGTCCACGCTACATGCAGGTCGTCTGAAAACAAGACGTAGCGTGGGTTCTGCCCGCGAAACAGGATAGATAGTTACAATCAGGAATTTTCGCGGACGAAGTCCACGCTACATACAGGCCGTCTGAAAAGCAGATGTAGCGTGGGCTCTGCCCACGAAATAAAACGAAACAACCCGCGAAATTTAAATAGGAAACAGATTAAGGTTCACCGAAATCCATGTCCTGATTATCGGCATCGGCAACACCTCCCCAATCGGCAGGATACATACCATTCCGAACATGGCGGTGAAAGGTGGAATATTGCCAATCCGAGACAGATGCGGTCAAACCGTGCTTAACGGGGTTGAAATGAATGTAATCCATATGTTTTTGGTAATCCGATTCGTCGCGGATGCAGTGTTCCCAAAAACGCCGCTGCCAAATAAACGATTCATTTCGCCGTTTTTGAACCTCTGCCGCATGATGCCAAGGATATAGGAAGCCGCAGTCTTGCGAGACCTTGCGTTTAATTAAAGCCCAACGCCGGCTGTAATCGCAATCGCCTTCGGGAAGCGTCCAAATCGCGTGCATATGGTCGGGCAGCAAAACCCATGCGTCGATTTTGAAATCAAAATCCTGCCGGACATCCAATACGGCCTGCCGTAAGGATCGCCTGACAGGCGGATCGCACAATATGGGACGGCGGCGATAGGAAACTACGGTAAAGAAATAACATTGTCCGTCGTGTACGCGGCGGAAATCAGCCATAGCAATCCTTGATGAAATAATTAATCGGTATATTTTAACAATGCGGTACAGATTTTGCCTGTAAGAAATCCGAATTTTGAAGGTAAATGGTTTCGAGGGCAGTTGGTGTAGTGGTCTTTGTCCACGAAATAAAGGCTAAATTGACACGGTAAAAAAATCGTGGGCAGAGCCCACGCTACATAAGGAGAACCCAAAAAATGCCGCAAATCAAAATCCCCGCCGTTTACTACCGCGGCGGCACATCAAAAGGCGTGTTTTTCAAACGTTCCGACCTGCCCGAGGCGGCGCGGGAAGCAGGCAGCGCGCGCGACAAAATCCTGTTGCGCGTACTCGGCAGCCCCGACCCCTACGGCAAGCAGATAGACGGTTTGGGCAACGCCAGCTCGTCCACCAGCAAGGCGGTGATTTTGGACAAGTCCGAACGCGCCGGCCACGACGTCGATTACCTTTTCGGGCAAGTTTCCATCGACAAGCCTTTCGTCGATTGGAGCGGCAACTGCGGCAACCTCACCGCCGCCGTGGGCGCGTTCGCCATCGAGCAGGGCTTGGTCGATAAAGGCAAAATCCCTTCAGACGGCATCTGCACGGTGAAAATCTGGCAGAAAAACATCGGCAAAACCATCATCGCCCATGTTCCGATGCAAAACGGCGCAGTCTTGGAAACGGGCGATTTCGAGCTGGACGGCGTTACCTTTCCCGCCGCCGAAGTGCAAATCGAATTCCTCGATCCCGCCGACGGCGAAGGCAGTATGTTTCCGACCGGCAACTTGGTGGACGAGTTGGACGTTCCGGACATAGGTCGTCTGAAAGCCACGCTCATCAACGCGGGCATTCCGACCGTTTTCCTGAACGCCGCCGACTTGGGCTACACGGGCAAAGAGTTGCAGGACGACATCAACAACGATGCCGCCGCGCTGGAAAAATTCGAGAAAATCCGCGCTTACGGTGCGCTGAAAATGGGCTTGATTAACGACGTGTCCGAAGCCGCCGCCCGCGCGCACACGCCGAAAGTCGCCTTCGTCGCACCCGCCGCCGATTACACCGCCTCCAGCGGCAAAACCGTGAACGCCGCCGACATCGATTTGCTGGTACGCGCCCTGAGCATGGGCAAACTGCACCACGCCATGATGGGCACCGCCTCGGTCGCCATCGCCGCTGCCGCCGCCGTCCCCGGCACGCTGGTCAACCTCGCCGCCGGCGGCGGAACGCGCAACGAAGTGCGCTTCGGCCATCCTTCCGGCACATTGCGCGTCGGCGCAGCGGCAGAATGTTCGGACGGCATCTGGGCGGTGAAAAAAGCCGTCATGAGCCGCAGCGCAAGGGTGATTATGGAAGGGCAGGTACGCGTTCCCGATGATTGCTTTTGAACCGACGTAGCGCGGGCTTTGCCCGCGAGCCATAAAAAGGTCGTCTGAAACACACCCCGCCCAACGCTCATCCTTTTTCAGACGACCCCACCAAAAAAACAACCACAAACTACAAGGAGAAACATCATGTCCGACCAACTCATCCTCGTCCTGAACTGCGGCAGTTCCTCGCTCAAAGGCGCCGTTATCGACCGCAAAAGCGGCAGCGTCGTCCTAAGCTGCCTCGGCGAACGTTTGGGTACGCCCGAAGCCGTCATCACCTTCAACAAAGACGGCAACAAACGCCAAGTTCCCCTGACCGGCCGCAACTGCCACGCCGGCGCGGTGGGTATGCTGTTGAACGAACTGGAAAAACACGGCCTGCACGACCGCATCAAAGCCATCGGACACCGCATCGCCCACGGCGGCGAAAAATATCACGAGTCCGTCCTCATCGACCAAGACGTCCTCGACGAACTGAAAGCCTGCATCCCGCTCGCCCCGCTGCACAACCCCGCCAACATCAGCGGCATCCTCGCCGCGCAGGAACACTTCCCCGGCCTGCCCAACGTCGGCGTGATGGACACCTCGTTCCACCAAACCATGCCCGAACGCGCCTACACCTACGCCGTGCCGCGCGAATTGCGCAAAAAACACGCCTTCCGCCGCTACGGCTTCCACGGCACCAGCATGCGCTACGTCGCCCCCGAAGCCGCGCGGATTTTGGGCAAACCGCTGGAAGACCTGCGCATGATCGTCGCCCACCTCGGCAACGGCGCGTCCATCACCGCCATCCGAAACGGCAAATCCGTCGATACCAGCATGGGCTTCACCCCCATCGAAGGCCTCGTCATGGGTACCCGCTGCGGCGACATCGACCCCGGCGTGTACAGCTACCTGACCACCCACGCCGGCATGAACATCGAGCAAGTCGATGAAATGCTGAACAAAAAATCAGGATTGCTCGGCATCTCCGAACTCTCCAACGACTGCCGCACCCTCGAAATCGCCGCCGACGAAGGCCACGAAGGCGCACGCCTCGCCCTCGAAGTCATGACCTACCGCCTCGCCAAATACATCGCCTCGATGTCGGTCGCCTGCGGCGGCATAGACGCCCTCGTCTTCACTGGCGGCATCGGCGAAAACTCCCGCAACATTCGTGCCAAAACCGTCGCCTACCTCGACTATTTGGGTCTGCACATCGACACCAAAGCCAATATGGAAAAACGCTACGGCAACTCAGGCATCATCAGCCCGACAGGTTCCAATCCTGCCGTCTTGGTCGTACCAACCAACGAAGAACTGATGATCGCACTCGACACCGCCGCACTGACAGGCTTTTTGCAAGAAGCAGGCTAGGGGATAGGGCAGAGCGTTTTTGAAAGAGAAAAGAGGTCGTCTGAAAGATGGGTTTCAGACGACCTCTTCTTTATGTGGGAATGACAACGGAGGGAGTGTTTGGCGTGGTTTGATGATGAACGGGGTCGTCTGAAATTCCATAAATCGTAATTTTCAGACGACCTCTTTGCCGTATCAGCAATCCTGTTCCTTCCCCCATCTGGCGGGGGAAGGCTAGGATGGGGGTGGTTTTGTGGTTTGGGGAAATCAAATTCGTGTGGTTCATAGAGCCACCCTCTCCCCAGCCCTCTCCCGCTGGGCAGGAGAGGGGGCAGGTTATGGCAGATGGGGAAAGGTATAGAAGGGGATGGCGGCGGATGTGAGATGGTTGCTGTTATTTGAACTCATTAAACGAGGTCGTCTGAAACCTCATAAATCGTAATTTTCAGACGACCTCTTTGCCGTATCAGCAATCCTGTCCCTTCCCCCCGTCCGGCGGGGGAAGGTTAGGATGGGGGTGGTTTTGTGGTTCTGAGGAGAAAATAAATTTGTGCAGCTCATAAA
>CAKARM010000080.1:0-8452 GCA_916720585.1 uncultured Neisseria sp. | reverse complement strand
TCTCTTTGAGCTAAGGCAAGGCAACGCCGTACTGGTTTAAAGTTAATCCACTATAAGTTTCTTTATTCGCGATGCGCCCGTGCTTGCTTGAACCCGTCGCCCCATTCCTTCAATGCCGTCAGTACGGGGGCAAGCGTTTTGCCGTAGTCGGTCAGGCGGTATTCCACGCGCGGCGGGACTTCGGGATACACGGTACGCAAAATGATGCCGGCAGCCTCCAATGCACGCAATTGCGCGGTCAGCGTGCGCTGAGACACATCGGGCAGGATGCGGCGGATTTGGTTGAAGCGTAGTGTGCCGTCCGTGTGCAGGCGGTAGAGTATCGTGCCTTTCCATTTGCCGCCGATGACGGAAAGCGCGGCTTCCACCGAGCAGCCTTCGGTGCAGTCATAGCTTGGGTGCGGTGTGCGGGACATGGTGGTATCCTTTAAGTAACTATCTGAAAAATATGTGCGTTCTTGTTAATGATATGTTTCGGGCGCATGATACACGCTTTCAGACGACCTATTAGGAAAACATTATGAAAGCCATCGGTTTCACCCGCCCTTTGTCCGTTTCCAATCCTGAAGCCCTGCTCGACATCAATCTGCCCGAACCCGAACTGCGGCCGCACGATATTTTGGTTGCCGTGCAGGCGGTTTCGGTCAATCCTGTCGATGTGAAAGTTCGGGCGGCGCATACGTCTGAGGCAGGAGCGTACCGCGTATTGGGTTACGACGCGGCAGGCATCGTTCAGGCAGTCGGCAGCGAAGTGCGGAATTTCAAAGTCGGCGACGAAGTGTATTACGCGGGCGTCCTCAACCGCCAAGGGTCAAACGCACAATTACAAGCCGTGGACGCGCGTATTGCCGCCAAAAAACCGCGTTCGCTGGATTTTGCCCAAGCCGCCGCGCTGCCGCTGACGGCGATTACCGCATGGGAAACGTTGTTCGACCGCTTGGACGTGAACAAACCCGTGGCAGGCGGCGCAAATGCGCTGCTCTTAATCGGCGGCGCAGGCGGGGTCGGCTCGCTTGCCATCCAGTTTCTGAAAAAGCTGACCGACATCCAAGTCATCGCCACCGCATCCCGCCCCGAAAGCCGTGCGTGGGTGGAGAAATTGGGTGCGGATTTCGTCATCAACCATCATGAAAACATGGCGGAACAGATTGCCGCGTTAAATATCGGCGCGCCATCGTTCGTTTTTTCCACCAACCATACCGACCGCCATCTGCCGCAAATCGTGGAGCTTATCGCCCCGCAAGGCAGAATCGCGCTGATTGACGACCCCGAAACGTTGGACGTGAACCCGCTCAAAGGCAAAAGCTTATCGCTACATTGGGAATTTATGTTTACCCGCCCGCTGAGAGAAACGGCAGACATCGAACGTCAGGGCGAAATCCTTGCCGAAACCGCTCGGCTGGTGGACGAAGGCATCATCCGTCCGACCGCCACCCAAATCCTGCACGGCATCAATGCTGCCAACCTGCGCCGCGCCCATGAGATGCTGGAAAGCGGAGATATGATCGGCAAACTGGTGGTGGAAGGCTGGGACAACTGAATCTGCCGCTTATTCTTTGCGCCGTTATACCTGCTGCTGCCTGTATGGCATCCGAAATGACGGCAATCCAATATCCTAATTGAGCAGGTCGTCTGAAATTTGGTTTTCAGACGACCTTATTCATTCCACAAAGCCTGAAACGCTTTAACCACCGCTTCGGGATTTGCCGCTTCGGTAACGGCGCGGACGACGGCGAGTGAGGAAACGCCGGTGGCGAGTACGGCTCGGGCGTTGTTCAAATCGATGCCGCCGATGGCGACGACGGGCGTGCCACCTGCCTGTTTCACATATTCGCGCAGTTTGTCCAAGCCTTGCGGGGCGGTGGGCATTTGCTTGGTCGTGGTCGGGAAAATCGCGCCGCTGGCGACGTAGCTGGGATGTACGGACAGGGCGCGGTCGAGTTCGGCGACGGAGTGCGTACTCAAACCCAAACGCAAACCGGCGGCGGCGATGGCGGCAAGGTCGGCGGTGTCCATGTCTTCCTGTCCGAGATGCACGCCGTATGCGCCTGCTTCTATCGCCTCGCGCCAGTGGTCATTGATGAAAAGCTGTGTACGGCTGCCCTGACAGGCGGCGATGCAGCGGGCGATTTCACGTTTCAACTCGTCGCCGTGCAGGGTTTTGCAGCGCAGTTGCACCGTGTCGGCACCTGCTTTGACCATGCGTTCCACCCAATCGGCGGTGGGAACGACGGCGTAGAATTTGAGCGGGGATTTTAGGGGCGGGAAGGTCATGGGGTGTCCTTTTAAGTTATCGCTGATGGCGTTCTTGCAGGCGCTCGGTATGCACCCGCAGTTTTTCGCCATCGGCTTGGTATTCGTTTGAAGACAGCACGGCGGTTGCCGCTTCTATTTCCTGTGGCAGCAATAAGGTCGTCTGAAAACGTCTGATATAGGATGCTGCCTGTCTGATACGGCAGACATTCGGCGGCATTTGCGTTTTCAATTCACAATCGCCGAGAAAAACCACCATCGCATGAAATTTTTCTTCCGACAGTTGCAGCAGTTCGGATAGGGCCTTGATGTGTGCGTAATTCTGGCGCAACGGATTTTGAAAGTAGTGTTTCTGCTTATAGACGACTTGCGTCCATTTCGATTGCTTCTCGCTGCCGAAAATCCAACCTGTGTAATTTTTGGTTTCTATGACAAATATCCCGAAAACCGAAACATAGATATGGTCGATTTGCGTCGTGCCGCTTCGCGACGGAATAATTAAATCGTGAAATTCGATATAGGCTTTTTCATCCAAATCTTTTCCGATTACAGAACGGACTGCCCGT
The DNA here is from genome assembly GCA_916720585.1 of uncultured Neisseria sp. Classification (GTDB taxonomy): domain Bacteria; phylum Pseudomonadota; class Gammaproteobacteria; order Burkholderiales; family Neisseriaceae; genus Neisseria. Next base: position 5,633 of record CAKARM010000080.1, on the reverse strand, counting down.
TCGCCTATGCGTCCTTTTACTTTCGGATTTTGGAGCAGCTCTTTCAAAAAAAGTAGGGGAATGACGAGCAGGAAAATCCAAAAGATACCTGACAGGTTTCCTATTGCTTGTTCAATCATGACGTTTTCCTTTTGTTTTGTTGTTTAATAAAGTGAGTAGAGTGGTATAGCTATCTGACGAGGTCGTCTGAAACTCATTTCCTGCGTTTCAACAAGGCTTTTGCTTCGGGATAATCTTTCAAGCGAAACGGGTTGTCGTTCCAAGAGCCGTTTTTCTGTTTTTTGGGCTGTTCGGCAAGTGTGCTGCGGATTGCGTGGCGCAGGTAGGTTTCCAGTGGCTGAGGTGTTTCTTCTCCAACAGGCAGGGCGTAGAGCCGTTTGCCGTCAGCGTCGGCGAGAAAGCGTTCGCCGTAAACAGTGCTGCCTTTGCCGTCAAACAGGACGATTTCGTAATACGGATAGCCTTGCACGGGTTGCGACACGATTTCAAAGCGGTAAGCAGCGCGTTCTTCGGCGGTTTTGTATGGTGAATGGCGAACTGCTTCCAGCCCGACAATTAGGTTTTTGTAGCGGTTGATGCGTTGCAGAATATCGCGTTCGGCAGCGGTGTAGGCAAACGGGTACGGATAAAATTTGCCGTTCCGTTCGATGTCGGAAGCGGCGCGGCGTGTGTCGCTGGGCGCAACGGTATTGCCGCGTGCGTCCATCATGCCCCAAGTGCCGCCCTGTACGGCGGTGTGTTCTTCGCCCACGCGCACTTCTCGGCAGCCGTCGCAAAATTCGGCATAGCCATATTCAAACTGTCCTGCCCAATCGTGTTGGGCGGGAGTAACCAAGTTGCCCGCGCGGTCGGCAAAACCGACCTTGCAGTCTTTGGAAACATAGCGGCGTTTGCCTTCCGAAAAATAGTCTGATGCCAAGTCGTACATCATCGGCTGATATAAAAACTTGCCCTGCCGCGAATGCAGGAAAAACGGCGAATAGGCAACTTTGCCTCGGACTTCTCGACTGCTGTCGGTAAACAGCAACTCGCCATCGATGGTTTCGCCGTGTTTGACGTGTTCGCACATAAATTCGCAGTTGTATTGCGCAGGGACGATGATTTTGCCGCTTGTGGTTTTCGCACCGAATTTGCCGTTTTGTTTGAAATAAACAATTTTTTCGGCAGAACGCGGTTTGGGGTCGTCTGAAATCTTGGGTGCAGCAAGGGCTGCGGAGTGGGCGAGTAAGAGCGCAGGCAGTAAATACAGGGATTTCGGATTCATTGGAAACCTTTCGTCGATGAGCAATATAGGTAGATCGATGACGATACGGCGTTGACGCGCCTTGCCGTATTATAGTGGATTAAATTTAAACCAGTACGGCGTTGCCTCGCCTTGCCGTACTATTTGTACTGTCTGCGGCTTCGTCGCCTTGTCCTGATTTAAATTTAATCCACTATATATTCATACAGACTGATGTCGGGGTGTGCCGCTTTGCTGTAAAACTGATGCCGCGAACGTTTTCAGACGACCTCAAACTTGTTTTTCAATATACGCCAAACCGCTTTCTTCATCACGTTCGGGCACGTCTTTTCCGTCAAACAGTGCCACTGCCAATCTGACGGCGGCGGCGGTTACGGCAGGGGAAATCATGAAGCCGTGCCGGAAAAGTCCGTTGATTTCAATCAGGCGTCGGGCGCGGCTGTAACGGATTTCGGGGTTGTGGTGGTTGAGCGTGGGGCGCAGGCCGGTGGCGATTTCGAGGATGTCGGCTTCGCCGAAAGCGGGATGGACGGCATAGAGTGCGGATAAAAGTTCCAGCCCGGAACGCACGCTGGCGGGGGCTTGGCTTTCGCTTTCGATTTGGGTCGCGCCGATGACGAAGACGTGATTTTCTTTCGGGGCGATGTAGAGCGGATAACGCGGGTGCAGCAGGCGTACGGGGCGGTTGAGTGTGATTTCGGGCGTATAAACCCGCGCCACTTCGCCGCGTATGCCGCGCAAGGTGCTGGTGTGCTCGGGGGATTGATTCCACGCGGTTTTTGCGCCGTAACCGCGGCAGTCGATCAGCCAGTCGCATTGGGCTTGCAGGTCATCGGGGGCGCATTCGTGTTCCCAATGGCAAGGGACGTTCAGCCCGTCCAAAGCGTCGGCAAGTGCAGACAGCATCTGCCGCCCGTCGAGCTGACCTTCGGTCGGCAGGTAGATGCCGTCTGAAAAACGTCCGCCGAGTTGCGGTTCGCGTTCGGCGATGTCGTCGGCGCGCCAACGAACGATTTCGTCATCCGCTACGCCGCCGCGTTTGAGATGGCGGACGAATTCGCCGGATAAAGGTTTGTCCTGACCGTGCCACACGATCAGGCTGCCGTTCTCCTGCATCATGGTCGGCGTTTTCAGACGACCTCTGATGTTGTGCCAAAGCGGAATGCTCTGTTTGCCCAGTTTGATGACTTCAGGCGTAGCTTCGACTGCTTCCGCAGCAGGCGCGAGCATGGCGGCGGCAACATAAGCTGCGGCGTTTTCGCCTTTGCGCCCGCCTTTGTCAAAGAGGGCAACCGATAAACCTTGTTCTGCAAGTTGTAAGGCAGTCAGACGGCCGCAGAGGCCGCCGCCGAGAATGGCGATACGGGGCATGGTAGATTCCTTTGCAGTATTTGGGCAGTCGGGAGGACGAAAGACAAGACGGAAGCGGAATCCACCGAATGGCGGGAAATGCGGGAAAGGGAACGGAAGCCTTTTCAGGCGTTTGACAGCTTGTTTCCTACGCAGGCATTACCCCGACAGGTTCTACGGATTCCGCTGGCGCGGTCTCAGCTGTTTGCGGGAACAAGCAGCACTCCGACAAGAAGTTTTCAGTTTACATAAAATCAATTGCTTTGGCAAAGTCAGGTCGTCTGAAAAATGGGTTTCTGTGTTTTCAGACGACCTGTCGTCAGAAATTTCAGCCGGTTAAGTGCATCAGCATGATTGATATATACTGTTGCTGATGAACAAGGGCTTGGGCGATGAAACTTTTTGCGAAAAGTGCGCCGAAGTCGATTCATTTAAATCAGGATGGGATGGTCAGGATAACCATGTTTCAGCTTGCCTATTTTCAAATGGTCGGTGCCGGTAAAGCACGCAATCAGGATGCTTTGTTTGACGGTACGGCGGTGCGGCAGGTCAGGCTGCACAAAACCCGTTTGTCCGAGGTGGACGATGCCGTGCGGCTGGCAGTGGCTGACGGCGTATCCAGTAGTCCCGCCGCGCATCTTGCCAGCCGGTTTTGGTTGGACGCTTTCGTGCGCGAGGGCGATGCAGAAGGGCGTTTCCTGAGAAGGCTGCACGGCAGCTTCTGCGACACGCTTGCCGATGAATATTTCGGCTCGTCCTCGACTTTTGCTTCGGCAGTAGTCGAGGCGGACGGTTTGTGCCGCATCTGTAATGTCGGCGACAGCCGCGTTTACCATATATCGGCAGAGGGGCGTTGGCGGCAGGTAAGCCATGACCACACTGTGTTGGCTGATTTAATCGAGCAGGGAGAAGCGAGGGCAGATACCGAATACGCCGATATGTACTATGCTTTGGCGCACTGCCTGATTGCGGATGATGAAGAAACCCATTTTAAAATTTTTACCGATTCTTTGACCTTGCAAAGAGGCGAGGCGGTTTTAGTTTGTTCTGACGGTCTGCACGATGCGCTATCCCATGACCGCTTGGAAACATTATGGAACGCTTCGCCGTCTTTGCCTGATAAGTTGGAAGCCTTGCGCCGTGCAGTAAAAAAGGTTCCTTATCATGATGATTGTTCGGTAGCAGTATGCCTGCGGCAAAGATAGTGAACCAATCCTAAAATCGGTTACTCAGTTTCTGGAGAACATTTCAAAGGATTGGGCGTAAAGGGTCGTCTGAAAAGGGATGCTTAGACCAATTTATATATACCGCATCACATATTTCAACCATCTCATCACCGCCGCCAGCAGTATGCCGATCGACAATCCCACCAAGGCTGCCTGCCACGTCCATTTAATCAGTAGCGCGCTGACCAAACCGCCGATTGCACCGCACAGATATTTGTCGCGCCGTTTGAATTCCGTCGTCTGTTCGGTTAAATCTTCTTCGATAAACCAAGTTGCGAAGAGTGTAGCCAATGCTAAACAGAAGCCGATAATAGGGAGCCAAGGTGTATCAATGTGGCCAAGGACTTTATCCAGAATCATATCTCCACCGTACATCAGCCCGAGAACAGTGGCGATAACCAGCAATATCACATAGCCCACCATGTTGCTGGTGACGAGCCAGTCAAGAATTCGTTCGCATAGTTTTTTGAGAAACTTCATGGGTGGTCTGTCATTGGGTTGGATGGGAAAGTAACCTATGCTTTCTTCGGAAAACTTGTTTTAATTGCATTGAAGCTGAGTTTTCAGACGACCTTTGGGTTATGGCGCGTTGCCTAATCTTGCCAAAACGATACTCAGCCGAATTTTTCGGCAATATCGTCGCAAAGCTCCTTCTGCATGGTGGCAAGATTGGTGTAGCTGTTGGTGTCGTGTACAGAAAAATAGGCGGGCAGGGTCGAGGCGGTGTTTTGTGCGGCGGTTCGGAAGCAGCCCGCAAACCAGCGGCTGAAATATTCGTGTAACCCGCTGTAAAAATCGTCTGCAGCATCCCATACTTCTTCTTCGCCGTCGTCTTCTTCGTTTTCGTCCTGTTCCAAGCCGTATATCTCGTCTTCCACATCTGCATCAAATTTGGGCAAGCATTCTTTGGGGAAGTCTATGATGCCGTCGCCTAAAGGGCCGCCATTTTGGTTGCGCAGCCAGCCGTAAACAGAGAAATCCTGATATTCGTATTCCATAATCAGTGCTGCCGCCTGATCAAATGATTCGTTTTCATCTGAAAACCCCCAATGCCTGCCCTGCAATATTTCTTGGATAAAGGCGGTCAGTTTTGGAGCGCGTTCGGCGCAGTCCTGTATAAATTGAGTTTGATATTGTTGCATCAGTTGCTCTGCTTGGGTGGTGAGCATGGTTTTTCCTTGTTGTTGAAGGTTTCAGGTCGTCTGAAATTTGATAATCCGAAGGACAGACTGTCTTTTCAGACGACCTTCGGCAGCAAATATTTAACAAGCGCAGGTCGGCTCAAACCGTAACAAAACGGTCAAACATTCCCGAAATGTTGGGTTTGACCCTGCCTATGCGCGTAGAGGGTATTTACTGCTTACGCGTTCCGTGTCTCAAAACAGCCTGAAACTGCAAGGATGGAGGCATTTGCGTTTTTCAGGCTGTCCCAATTTACCGCTGAATCTGCGAGGTAATCGTGCTGTCGGTAATCTTGTCGTCTTCCGCCAGCAGCATGGCTTTGGAGAGGACTACCGAGAGCGTGTTGTCGCCCTCAAACGGGATAAACAGCTTGTCGGATGCGTCTTTTTTGCGGCTGTCGGGTACGATGCAGAGGTATTGGTCATCCGGCAGCATCAGGATGTTGCTGCTGCCGATGTGAATTTTGTAGGTACGCAGCTTACCCTGCACGACGAGGAAGTTGCCGTCTATGTGGGCAACCTTGGCGATTTTCAGGCGCGGCAGCAGGGTTTCCAGTACGGCTTTGCGGGTTTTGGCGACTTCGCCCAAATCGCCGAAGGAATAGCTCTGCCAGTAGCTGTAAAAACGTGCCT
>CAKARM010000079.1:0-8462 GCA_916720585.1 uncultured Neisseria sp. | reverse complement strand
GAGCGCCTGAATAGGCTTTTATGAGTGTCCAAGATTTGGGGGCCAGTTCAGTTTCAGACGACCTTTTTACTGCTCAAACGGCTGACCGCTCAATCAGTCGTGACCGATATCGACGGTTTTCTCTTTGTAGCGCGTATCGGGGACGAGGACGATTTTTTCGTCCACTTTGCCGATGGCTTTCACATCTTTGCCCGGGTAGTCCAACTGATGCAGGAAGTAGCGGATACAGTTGAGGCGGGCGCGTTTTTTGTCGTCGGAACGGATGATGACCCAAGGTGCGTCGCCGGTGTGGGTGTGGAAGAACATGGCGTTTTTAGCTTCGGTGTAGTCGTCCCAGCGGTCGAGCGACTGGATGTCCACGGGGGAGAGTTTCCAGTGTTTCAGGGGGTCGTCGCGGCGAGAGATGAAGCGGCGCAGTTGTTCTTCGCGGGATACGGAGAACCAGAATTTGAAGAGGTGGATGCCGCTGGCGACGAGCATACGTTCCAATTCGGGGGTTTGGCGCATGAAGAGCAGGTATTCGTTGGGTTCGCAGAAGCCCATCACGCGCTCTACGCCGGCGCGGTTGTACCATGAGCGGTCGAAGAATACCATTTCGCCTGCGGTCGGCAAGTTTTGGACGTAGCGTTGGAAATACCATTGGCCGCGTTCGGTAGTGGTCGGTTTTTCCAGTGCGACGACGCGCGCGCCGCGCGGGTTCAAATGTTCCATAAAGCGTTTGATGGTACCGCCTTTACCTGCGGCGTCGCGGCCTTCAAACAGGCTGACGATGCGTTGGCCGGAGTCTTTGACCCAGCTTTGCACTTTCAGCAATTCGATTTGCAGCTTTTGTTTTTCTTTTTCGTATGCGGCGCGGCGCATACGTTGTTTGTAGGGGTAATTGGCGGGAAGCGGTGCGCTGCCGGAATCTTCGTCCGTACCGCGTCCTTCGTGTTCCAAAACGGCTTTTTCGAAAACTTGCAACTGGTCTTGCTTTTCGCCCAATTCAACGTTTTCAAATGGTTCTAACTGATGATCTGCCATAGGGTCTCCTTATTGATTAAGTTTGAAATGATATGGTGTGGTATGGTTTGATTCTACTCCTTTGCCCCTCAGCGGACTACATAAAATTACACTGCGCCATTTTTTTCGGCGCGGTCTGCTAATTTGTGTAAAAACAGCGTATAATCAGGCTATTTGCACCACAGCCATGCCCTATTTCGCCCTGTTTGACGATGCCGTAAGCGGCCGCGCAAAACTCTATCAAAATCATGTGGAAAGCCGCCTTTTCCATCATAACGAACTGGATTCGCTGGACGATACGCTGCAAAAGGGCTGGCAAAAAGGGCTGCATGCTGTGTTGTTTGCAGACTACGAATTCGGTTTGCCGCTGATGGGGATTGAGTCCGAACGCGGCGGCAATCTTGCCCTGCACTGGTTTGCCGACTGCGCCGACATCGATGCCGAAAGCTGGCTTGCCCAAAATTCAGACGACCTCCCCGCCGGTATTTCCACGCCGCAATCCTCCGTATCCGAAGCCGATTATCTCAACCACATCCGCCAAATCCACGAAGCCATCCGGCGCGGCGACACCTATCAAATCAACTACACCACCCGCCTGCACCTGCAAGCCTACGGCAACCCCGTCAGCCTCTACCGCCGCCTGCGCCAACCCGTCCCCTATGCCGTCTTGTCCCACCTGCCTGATGCGGAAGGAAAATCCGCGTGGACGCTGTGTTTCTCGCCCGAACTCTTCCTCAAAATCGGTGCGGACGGCACCATCAGCACCGAGCCGATGAAAGGCACCGCGCCGATTTTGGGCGACGGTCAAGACGAACGCCGCGCCGCCGAGTTGCAAGCCGACCCGAAAAACCGCGCTGAAAACGTGATGATTGTCGATTTGTTGCGCAACGACCTCGGCAAAATCGCCCAAACCGGCAAAGTATGCGTACCCGAGCCGTTTAAAGTATCGCGTTTCGGCAGCGTCTGGCAGATGACCAGCACCATCCAAGCCCAAGCCCTGCCGCACATTACCGCCGCCGACATCCTCCGCGCCGCCTTCCCCTGCGGCAGCATCACCGGCGCACCCAAACGCATGAGCATGCAGATTATCGAATCGCTCGAAGCCGAACCGCGCGGCCTCTACACCGGCAGCATCGGCTACCTGAAACCCTGCGCGGGCGGGCTGGGATTTGAAGGGATATTCAACGTCGTTATCCGCACCTTGTTGCTCAAACCCGCTTCTGACGACCTCTATCACGGAGTGTATGGCGTCGGTTCCGGCATCGTCATCGACAGCGACCCCACCGCCGAATATCGCGAATGCGGCTGGAAAGCCCGTTTCCTCAACGAATTGCGCCCCGCCTTCGGCATCTTCGAAACCATGCGCGTGGAAAACAGGCAATGCCGCCTGCTCGACCTGCATTTAGGTCGTCTGAAAACCTCAGCCCAAGCCCTCAACCTGCCCCTGCCCGACGACTGCGAGACCCGAATCCGGCAATACATCGCCGACTTGTCCGACGGTCTCTTCCGCCTGAAAGCCGAACTCGTTTCAGACGGCCTCATCCTCAGCCATGCCGCCACCGCCGAGCTGTCCACCCCGCAGCGCGTCATCCCCGCCCCGCAACCCCTCCCGCGCCGCGACTACCTGCGCCGCTTCAAAACCACCCGCCGCGCCCTCTTCGACCAAGCGTGGCGAACCGCCGAAACACAAGGCGCGTTCGACAGCCTGTTTTTCAATTCAGATGGCCTCCTGCTCGAAGGCGGCAGAAGCAACGTGTTCGTCAAATACCAAGGTCAATGGCTCACCCCGTCTCTGGATTTGGACATCCTCAACGGCGTCATGCGCCAAGCCGTCTTGCAGCAGCCGCAAACCTACTTGGGCACGGACGCAGTCATCGAAACGCACATCACCCGCGACATGCTGGAACACGCCGAAGAAATCCGCCTCTCCAACGCCTTAAGGGGCGTGTTTGAGGCGGAGTGGATGAAAAGTTGATTGGTTGAACAACGGATAAAGTGAACTAAGCAAAAAGGTCGTCTGAAACCTAAATCTCAAGGTTTTCAGACGACCTTTTATTCAATCAATACAACTTAAGTAGCGTAGGCTTTGCCCACGAAATCTGCTATCTAACAATCTAAATCAAACAACAGCCAAATGGGCATCCATTTTGGCTTCCATCTCGTGGGCAAAGCCCACGCTACTCGTTGCTGCAACGGAAACCTGTCCCTTCCCCCGTCTGGCGGGGGAAGGTTAGGATGGGGATGGCTTTGTGGGTTTAGGTAAAAGCAAATTCGTACAACCCGTATCGCCACCCTCTCCCCAGCCCTCTCCCGCCAGACGGGAGAGGGAGCGGATTACCAGTCGAAATGAGGTCGTCTGAAAACTTTGGGATTTGAGTTTTAGAGAAACTCGTTCACGCTCGTTTTCAGACGACCTCGTTTATCCAATCAATACAGGCTTGGAACTCAAGTAACGTGGGCTTTGCCTACGAAATCTGCTATCTAACAATCTGAATCAAACAACAGCCAAATGGGTATTCATTTCGACTTTCATCTCGTGGGCAAAGCCCACGCTACTCGTTGCTGCAACGGCAACCTGTCCCTTCCCCCGTCCGGCGGGGGAAGGTTAGGATGGGGGTGGTTTTGCGGCTTTAGGTAAAATCAAATTCGTGCCAACCGTAGAGCCACCCTCTCCCCAGCCCTCTCCCGCCGGACGGGAGAGGGAGCGGATTACCAGTCGAAATGAGGTCGTCTGAAAACTTTGGGATTTGAGTTTTGGAGAAACTCGCCCCCCATTTTCAGACGACCTTTTATTCAATCTCTGCAGATTTGGGATAACCCAAGTAGCGTGGGCTTTGCCCACGAAATCTATCATTCAATAATCCAAGACAACAGTCGAACCTGCTTTCATCTCGTGGGCAAAACCCACGCTACGGATTGCCCCTCCTATTTCCACCACCCGCTACTCAGCGAAAAAAATACCGGGTCGTAATATTTCGGCAGTTGTTGCGGGATACCGAGGTTGTTGCGGTAAACGACGCGGTAGCGGTCGGCGTACCAGGCGGGGACGATGATGTATTGGTGGCGGATGGTGCGGTCTAGTGCCCGGGAGGTGGTTTTCAGCTCTTCGCGGTTGGTGAAGCTGCCGAAATGTTTGAGCAACTTTTCGACTTCGGGGCGGCACACGCCGGCGAGGTTTCGGCTGCCGGGGATTTTGGCGGCTTCGCAGCCGAAATAATCGTATTGTTCGTTGCCGGGGCTTTCGCTGTTGGCATAGGCGGTAATGGTCATGTCAAAGTCGAAATCGTTGAGACGCCTTTGGTATAAGGCGGGGTCGGTAACGCGGATGTTCATGGTGACGCCGATTTTGGCGAGGTCGCGCTGCCATTTGGCGGTAATGCGTTCGTAGGTTTTGGAGGCGGTCAGAAACTCAAAGGTCAGGGGTTTGCCTCGGCTGTCGGTCAGTTTGCCGTTTTTGTAGCGGTAACCTGCTTTTTCAAAGAGGGCGCGGGCTTTGAGCAGGTTGGGGCGTATGCCTGTTTTCGGGTCGGTTTGGGGCGGCTCGGGGACGGGTTGGTTCAGGACGGCGGGGTCGAGGGTGTTGCCGAGGGACTGGAGCAGTTTCAATTCCGCGCCTTGCGGTTTGCCTGTCGCCGCCATCTCGCTGTTGGTGAAGAAGCTGTTGCTGCGGCGGTATGCGCCGTAGAAAATGCGCGCATTAATGCTTTCAAAGTCGAAACTCTCGACCATCGCCTGCCGCACGAGGATGTTGTCGAACGGGGCGCGGCGCAGGTTCATGACGAAGCCCTGCATGCCGGCGTCGCTTTTCTGTATCCATTCGTGCTTGCCCATGCCGCGTTTGGCGAGCATTTCGTCGGAATAGCCCCGCGCCCATTTTCGGGCGATGTTTTCGTAAACGAAGTCGTATTGTCCGGCTTTGAGGCCTTCGAGGCGGACGCTGTCGTCTTTGAAATATTTGAAGCGGACGGTGTCGAAGTTATATCTGCCTTTGCGGGTCGGGAGGTTTTGCGCCCAGTAGTTTTTGTCGCGCGCGTATTCGCTCATGCGCCCGATGTCTGCTTTGACGAAACGGTAGGGGCCGGAGCCGATGGGCATTTTGTTTGCGCCTTTTTCCAGCCCTTCAGGATAGCTTTTATGAGAAAAGACAGGCAATTGCCCTAATGCCATGTGTAATTCGGCATTGCGCTGTTTGAAGCGGAAAACGACTGTCCTGTCGTCGGGCGTTTCGACTTTGGCTACGTCACTCCAGTATATGCGGTAGAAGGGGTTGGCGGCTTTGTCTTGGGTAAGCAGGCGGAAGGAGGCGGCTACGTCTTTGGCGAGGACGGGATCGCCGTTGTGGAATTTGGCTTTCGGGTTGAGCTTGAATGTTGCCGACAGTCCGTCTTCGGCAAGCCAGAAGTCTTCTGCCAGCAGCCCGTACATGGAGAAAGGTTCGTCCCAACTGTTGTCCGTAAGCATGTCCACGGTCAGATTGAGGACGCCGGCTTCTTTGTCGCCTTTGAGGGTAAACGGGTTGAACGTATCAAAGCCGCCCTGTATCGGTAGGGAAAACACGCCGCCTTTTGGCGCGTCGGGATTAACGTATTCGTAGGCGCGAAAGTCGGCGGGATATTTCGGCTCCTGCCCCAAACCTAAACCGTATGCGGCAAAAGCGGTGGCAGAGGAGAAGGAAAGTAGCAGCAGGACGAGCTTTTTCATAAGGTTCCAAACCGAACGGGACGATGAAGCCCGATTATAGCAAAAGGTCGTCTGAAAACGGTTTTCAGACGACCTTTTATCCGTTTCAAAACATAATCAAGAAGGCTGCTTTCGGTTTTTCGCCTGAGCGTCAAACTCCGCCAGCGTCATGTTCAAAGTCTGCAAACACGGCGTCATCACCGCATCGACAGCTTGGTTCACATGATCCCTTTCCACAGGCGACGGGCGGTAAACGAAGAGCTTGAAAAGTTCGCTCAACTCAATCGAATCCGCCCCCGTTTTCAACACCCAGCCCTGACGGCCGTTGTAGATATAGCCGTGCCGCGCCAGCTTTTCCAGAAGCTCGCCCAACTCATCGTAGCCCATATTGATATGTCGTCTGAACTCCTGAACAGGCAAGGCTTTGCCCTCTTTTTGCGCCGCATCCAAAAGCAGCAGGATTTTCAACACATCGTCAAACCGCCCGCGCGAATCGAAGCCCCTGCGGAACGCCTCGCCCTGCCAATAAGACAGCGACGAAGTCAGCACCGCACCGCCCAACACCAGCGTCCACAGCAAATTCAGCCACAACAGGAAAAACGGCACAGCGGCAAATGCGCCGTAAATCGAGCGGTAGCCGTCGAAATTGCCCATATACCAAGCAAACAGGAAACGCGCCGTCTCCAAGCAAAACGCCGTAATCAAAGCCCCGACGAACGCCTGCCGCGCAGGCACAAAACGATTAGGCACAAAGCGGTACAAGCCCCACAGCAGCAGCGTCACGAAAAACAGCGTCCCCGCCGTCCGCAACACCCCCATCCATTGGGACGAAGCCAGCGCAGATTCCTGCACCGACCCGACCATAAAAGAAATCCCCACGCCCAAAGACAGCGGTCCAAACGTCAGCAACGCCCAATACACCAAAAACTGCATCATCCAAGGCCGCTGCGAATTGACCCGCCAAATCCGGTTAAACGCATTATCAATCGTCCGAATCAGCATCAGCGACGTAACCACCAGCATCACACTGCCGATCGCCGTCAACTTCCCCGCCTGATTGCGGAACGCATTGATATAATCAAACACCATGTCCGCACCCTGCGGCACAATAGTCTGATTGACGAACGAAACAAAAGAATCCGACCAACGGTCGAACACAGGAAAAATCGAAGCGACCGCCACCATCACCGTCAATACCGGCACCAAAGCCAGAAGCGTCGTAAACGTCATACTCGCCGCAGCCTGCGGCACACGCTCCTCATCGAAACGCCGGACCACAAACCACGCAAACGCAAACGCCTTACTGTCCGACAAACCTTGCCACCATTTCAAAAACGGCATAATCTTTCCCGAAAAAATAACCAATTAAAAATAAAAAACAGAAAACGCCCGCAGCACACACCACGTCGTCTGAAAACACAGCCTCAGCGAAATTCAAACACCCATTTCCCATCAACCCCATTGTAACGGAATACCCAAATGAACCCAAATCCCCTCAAAATCCTCGTCCTCTACTACTCCCAAAACGGCAGCACCCTCAACCTCGCCCGCCAAATCGCACGCGGCATCGAAAGCGTCGCAGGCTGCGAAGCCGTATTGCGCACCGTCCCCAAAGTCTCCACCGTCTGCGAAGCCGTCGAAAAAGACATCCCCGACAGCGGCGCACCCTACGCCACCGCCGAAGACCTCAAAACCTGCGCCGCCCTCGCCCTAGGCAGCCCCACCCGCTTCGGCAACATGGCAGCCTCCATGAAATACTTCATCGACGGCACCATCCCCCTGTGGCTTGGCGCAGAACTCGCCGGCAAACCCGCCACCGTCTTCACCAGCACCTCCTCCCTGCACGGCGGACAAGAAACCACCCTCCTCACCATGATGCTCCCCCTCCTGCACCACGGCATGATCATCAGCGGCATCCCCTACACCGAATCCGCCCTCGGCAACACCCAAAGCGGCGGTACCCCCTACGGCGCATCCCACGTCGCCGGACACGACAGCAAACCCGTCCTGACCGCCGAAGAAAACGACATTGCCTTCGCACAAGGCAAACGGCTGGCAGAACTCGCCGTCAAGTTGGCTTAAAGCGGGCAGTTTAGAAATCCAATCTGCCAAAAGCTAAAAGGTCGTCTGAAAACCTGATTTCCAAGTTTTCAGACGACCTTTTACCAACATCTGCCCGTCAAGCCGAAAAAGCCTTATATGCCATCGAAGCAATAATCAGCAAAACCGTTACGACCAAAACCTTACGGATGATTTCCCCGTCTGAATTGATAGCATGGAGGCTGCCGAAATGGTTGCCCAACAAATTCGCCAAAATCATCGGGATTCCGATTAGGAACGCCATTTTCCCCGCTATCAAGAAAGCAACGAATGCCCCGATATTGGAAGCAAAATTGAAAATTTTGGAAGTAGCCGAAGCCTGCAACAACGACAATTTGTTGATGACAAACAAAGCGATGATGAAAATGCTGCCCGTGCCCGGTCCGAAAAAACCGTCATAAAAACCGACAATCAGACAAGTTAAAAAGACAGCGACGGCAGATTTTTTTATCTCGCCGCGTTCATCGTCTTTTTTCAGCAAAACGCCTTTGAACAAAGTTGCCAGCAAGCCTATGGGTAAAAACGCAAGAATGATGTAATTGATGGTTTCCACAGGCAGAATCAGAATGACTTTCGCACCGACGAACGCCCCGATTAAAGCCGCAACAATGCCGACCGGCACAATGCGCCATACAATCGAACTGCTTTTCATAAAGTTTTTAATCGCAGCCACCGTACCG
>CAKARM010000078.1:0-8525 GCA_916720585.1 uncultured Neisseria sp. | reverse complement strand
CGCCGATGGAGAGTTTCTTTGCGGTGTTGAAGACGGAGTGTTTCTATAACGCAGGTGAATTGACGGTAGATGAATTGATGAAGCAGATAGATGACTATATGGATTACTACAACCGGGAGCGTTGCAGTTTGAAATTGAAAAAGCTGAGTCCTGTCGCATACAGAACCCAGCTTGCACAGAGCGCCTGAATAGGCTTTTATGAGTGTCCAAGATTTGGGGGCCAGTTCAAACCTAAAACCAAGGTTTTCAGACGACCTTTTGCCGTTTTTCAGTTAATCACTCCTCCGCCTTCGGCTCGGGAACGTCAAACACCTGACGCAGGTAGGCGAGGAAGGTGTTGTTGGTAGTCATGGTTTTGCCCGGGGAGTCGGAGAGTTTGGCGACGGACTGACCGTTGCACTCAACGAGTTTCAAAACGATGTTCAGCGGGGTATGGCCCATGTCGTTGGTGAGGTTGGTGCCGATACCGAAGCTGGTTTTGAAACGGTCTTTGAAATATTGGTGCAACGCCCACGAGCGTTCGATGTCCAGCCCGTCGGAGAAGGTCAGCATTTTGGTGCGGCTGTCGATTTTGAGTTTTTTATAGTGGGCGTGCGCTTTGTCGCCCCATACATAAGGGTCGCCGCTGTCGTGGCGCAGGCCGTCGAAGAGTTTGGCGAAATAGAGGTCGAAGTCGCGCAGGAAGGCATCCATGCCGACCACGTCGGTCAGTGCGATACCGAGGTCGCCGCGGTATTCGTGTACCCAGCTTTCGAGGGCGGCTTTTTGGAAATTGCGCAGGCGCACATCGAGGGCTTGGAAGGCTTGGAGGAACTCGTGCGCCATCGTGCCGATGGGGGTGATGCCGATTTTTTTGGCGAGATAAACGTTGCTGGTACCGCGCACGATGTCGGGAGCGGCTTCAAGTAGGGTGCGGATGACGTGTTCCTGCCAATCGAGGGTGTAGCGGCGGCGGGTGCCGAAGTCGGAGATGAGAAACGGCGGGTCGTCGGGATTTTGCGCGGCGGAGATTTCTTTGAGGCGTTGCGCTTTGGCTTGGAGGCGGCGTTCGCCTTCTTCGATGACGGCGGGGGTTTCGAGACGGCGGAAGTAGAGTTCGTTGACGATGGCGAGGATGAAGATTTCAAAGAACATCGCCTGAATCATGGGGCCTTCGATGCGGATGTTCAGACGACCTTCTGAATCGGGGCTGACTTTGACGAAGCGGCGTTGAAGCTGGAAGAGTTCGAGATAATCGACAAAGTCGCTTTTGATAAAGCGCAGGCTGCGCAGGTAGTCGAGTTCGTCGTGGGTGAAACGCAGTTGGCAGAGCGCGTCGAGTTCTCGTTCCAAGTCGCTTTGGATGTCGGCAAGCGGGTAAACCATGTCGGCGTTGCGACAGCGGAACTCATAAAGGCTGTGGGTTTGGGGGAATTGGTGCAGTATCACCTGAAGCATGGTGAACTTGTACAGGTCGGTGTCGAGCAGGGAGCGGATAACGGGCGTTTGAGGTGCGGTCATGGCTTTTCTCTCGTTCAGCGTAAATGTAAAGCATTATTAGAACACGGTTAGACGGACGGGTGTTACTTTTTTTGACCGGAGGAATGCTGAAAAGGTCGTCTGAAAATCTTTCAGACGACCTTTTTCTTCATATAAAACCTATATCAATTATTTGTCCACAACGATTTTGGCTGCCTGTTCGTCAGGCGAGGGTTCGTATTGTGTGGACTCGTCGCCGTAATACAGCACGCCGAGTTTGATGGGGATGCGGCCTTGTGATTTGCGGTGGGCGTTGGAGTCGCGCAGGGAGTAGGCACAGCCGCAGTATTCCTGCTGGTAGAAGTGTTCGCGTTTGCTGATTTCGATCATGCGCGCGCTGCCGCCGCCTTTGCGCCAGTTGAAATCCCAATACACGACGTCGTCGTAGGGCGCGGCGGCGCGGTGGCCGCAGTCGTTGATTTGCGCCATGTTTTTCCAGCGGGAAATGCCCAGCGAGCTGGTGAAGACGGGGAAGCCGTTTTCGTGGGCGTATTGGGCGGCTTTTTCGAAACGCATGTCGAAACACATGGTGCAGCGGATGCCGCGTTCGGGTTCGAATTCCATGCCTTTGGCTTTGGCGAACCATTCTTTGCGGTCGTTTTCGTAGTCGTCGTCTTTGTCGATGAAGGGGATGCCGAATTTGTCGGCGAAGCGCATGTTTTCTTCTTTGCGCAACATGTATTCTTTGAGCGGGTGGATGTTGGGGTTGTAGAAGTAGATGGTGTAGTCGATGCCGCTGGCGAGCATGGCTTCCATGACTTCGCCGCTGCACGGGGCGCAGCAGGAATGCAGCAGGACTTTTTTATGGCCGCCGGGCGGGACGAGGACGGGGCGGTTGATGTCGGTAACGATGGGGCTGGTTTTGTCGTTCATGATCGGGGTGTTCCGTTTGTGGTGTTTCAGACGACCTTTGGGCTTTATGGGTCGTCTGAAATGTCGTTATGGGATGGGTTTGTTTTGTTTTTTGGCTGCTTTGCCGTCTTTGGGGTCGGGTGGCGGCGGCTCGGCGAAGATGCTTTCGGGGTTGGGGTGTGCGGCAAATTCTTGCAGCAGTTTTTGGTAGTCTTGGGACTGTTTCATCAGCTCTGCCGCGGCAGTCCGCAGGTTGTCCACGTCTTCGGGCGGGAGGTAGAAGCTGGTGGGGATGTTCAACACTTTGTCGCGCAACGCGGAGGGCGGCAGGTCTTTGAGGTTGAGGCTGACAAAGGAAAAGCTGATTCCGTCGCCGTTTTGTCGGCTGGCTTCGTTGCGTTTGTCGACGAAGGCGCGGAAGCGGCGTTGGGATTCTTGGGTGTATTGGTCGATGGGGATGTTGACGATGGCGGTAACGACGTCGCGGAATCCGGGTACGGCGGCGGTTTTGTCCATATTGCTGCTGATTTGGTTTTGGGCGTTGACGCTGATGACGACGATGTGTCGCAGGTTGCGGCTGCGGATTTGTTGTTCCAACACTTTGTCGGGATACATTTCGGTCATGTCCAAGAGGCTGCGCATGCCGAGGTTGTCGGTCAGTCCGCCGTCTATCAGGTGGATGTAGGGACGGGTTTTGCTGTCGCTGTATTTGTTGAACCTGTCTTTAAACTCTTGATAGGTGGCGTTTTGCTGCTTTTGTGACTCGAGACCGGTCATTTGCAGCTGCGGCGGCAGGGTGTAGCCGCAGTTGCCGCCGTTGTTGTTGAGGGTAATCGGGGCGAATATCATGGGCACTGCGCTGGAGGCGGCAACGGCGCGGGCCAGGCGCAATCTGCCCAAGTCGATACACATGGGGTCGAAGTATTCTTGCGTGAAGTTCAGGCGTTCGCCCGCGCCCATGTCGGTGGCGGAAATGATGGCGAACGGGCCTTTGCCGTACATTTCCAAATCTCGGAAGGTGGCTTTGCCGAAAAGGTGGTTTTCAAACTGCTCCTGCAAGAGGTCGCCGCGTCCGTATTCGGGTGAGGCGAGGCGAGGCAGGTTGGACATGGAAAAGGCTTGTTTGACGACTTGGCGTTGGAAGTTTTGGTGAAGGAAACGCTTGTAAAACATGGGGATGGTTTCTTCGCCTTTGAGCGCGAAGTAGGCGGCGAGGACGGAGCCGCCGGATACGCCGACCACCAAATCGACATTGGACATCAGCGATTTGCTTTTGCCGCCGATGGTGACTTTTTGCTGTTGAAGCTGTTCCAACACGCCGTAGCCCAACGCCGCCGCGCGCGTGCCGCCGCCGGAGAGCATCAGGATGATGAAGGTGTCGTCTTCTTCGCGCCGAAACTGGCTGGTTTCAAAACGATAGCCTTGGTTCATATCAATTTTATTGATGGTGGCGACAGGCTGATACTTGACCAGCGAGCAGGCAGACAGCGCGGCCAAGGTAAAGGCGGTCAGGACGGTTTTGAACAGGCGTTTCGGCATGGAAGTTTGGCTGTGAAACAAAAGAGCTTGATTATAATGGATTAAATCGGTTCTCGATACCTGCCGGCGGGTTAAGGCGATGCCGCAGCGTAGATTGAAAGGTTTTCAGACGACCTTGGTTCATTCCGCAATCGGACAGGTCGTCTGAAAAATAAAATCAGGTTTAAGGCTTGTCCGCCTTGTCTCCGATTTTGCCTTCTTTGCCCTGAAGCAGGTTTTGGATATTGCTTTTATGGCGGTACAACACCAGCACGGCGATGACAACGGTCGCCCAAGCCCAAGAAGGGTAGGGCATCAGCCAGAAGGCGACGAGCGGCGAGGCTACGGTGGCGGCGAGCGCGGCAAGTGAGGACACTTTAAAGCCGAATGCCATCACCAGCCAAATTGCCGCGCAAACCAAAGCCGTTGCAGGAGAAAGCGCCAGCAATACGCCCAAAGCAGTTGCCACGCCCTTGCCGCCTTTGAAGCCGAAAAACAGCGGCCACATATGTCCGACCAACGCGGCGACGGCAACCGCCGCTATGGTGATGTCCGACAGATTCAAAGCATCTTGCAGACAGCGTGCCAAAACCACCGCCACCAAACCTTTGAGCGCGTCGCCCAGCAAAGTCAGCGCCGCCGCTTTTTTCTTGCCGCTGCGCAAAACATTGGTCGCGCCGGGGTTGCCCGAGCCGTAAGTGCGCGGATCGTCCATGCCGTAATATTTGGAAACAATGACGGCAAACGACAACGAACCGGTTAAATAAGCCGCGATAACGGCGGATACATTGAACATTTCAGATGCTTTACTTAAAATGGGACGCTCATTTTATCAAAAAAACAGGCAGGCAAATGGACAAAATCTTTTTACGCGGCATGAAGGCGGACACCTTGATCGGCGTGTACGACTGGGAACGCGAACGCCCCCAAACCCTGATTTTGGATTTGGACATCGGCATCCCCGAACAAAGCGGTCAAGACGACCACATCGGCAATACCGTCCATTACGGCGAAGTCTGCGAAGCCGTCAGGGCAAGCCTTGCCGAACAAAGCTTCCTCTTGCTCGAATCATTGGCGGAACACATCGCCAAACTCATCCTCGACAATTTCGGCGCGTTGAGTGTGCGCGTCAAAATCATCAAGCCCGGCATCCTGCCCGATGTCAAAGAAGTCGGCATTGAAATCGAACGCAGCAAGGTTTAAAGCAGCACTAACGGTTTAACGAAACCCGCTCCATTTCCTCTTCAGACGAGCCTTTTCATGACTCAAGAGGTCGTCTGAAAGCGCGGCTTCAACGAAGTTAAAACCCATTCCCGATTTTCAGACGACCCCGTATCAAACTTTACAAAGAGAACACGCAAATGGATTTGAAAGAAACCAAACTCAGTAGCGAGCCGATTTACCAAGGCTCATTTGTTACCATCAACCGTGACAAAGTCCGTCTGCCCAACGGCAACGAAAGCCAGCGTATCGTCATCCGCCATCCTGGCGCGGCCTGTGTTTTGGCGGTTACCGCAGAGGGCAAAGCCGTACTCGTGCGCCAATGGCGTTACGCCGCAGACGCTGCCACGCTCGAGCTTCCCGCCGGCAAACTCGATGCAGGCGAAGACCCCGCCGAATGCGCCCTGCGCGAGCTGGCGGAAGAAACTCCGTACACTGCCGACCGCGTCAAACTCATCAGCAGCTTCTACACCGCCATCGGCTTCTGCGACGAAAAAATGTACTTCTACCAAGCAGAAGGCGTGCGCCTCGGCAGCACCTTGAGCAACGACGAAGACGAAATCACCGAAACCGTCCTGATGAGCAAGGAAGAAGCCCGCACCGCTTTGGCACACAACGAAATCAAAGACGGCAAAACCCTAATCGGCCTGCAATATTGGCTGATGCAGGATTGATGTGAAAAGGATGTAAAAAGGTCGTCTGAAAAGCAGATTGCACGTTTTCAGACGACCTTTCTGCAAACCGGCTGGAGAGCAATACCTATAAAACCGACGATTTCAAATCCACTATAAAACAAAGAGAATAGAGAACGTTATGAATAAGCCGCATCATTCGCATGCCGCCCCTTTGCTGGTCGTCGGCTGCGTCGTTTTCGGATTGGGCAGCTTGATTGTCAAATTTGTCGACGTCGGCTCTTACGCTATCGCATTTTGGCGGCTGGCGATAGCGGCAGTGATTTTTTGGCTGCTGTCGCGCCTCTTTGGGCAAAAGCTGCCCAAAAGCAGAAAAGCCATCTACACCGCCATGCTCTCCGGCGTGTTTTTGGCATTCGACCTGTCGCTGTGGCACGAAAGCATACACGCCGTCGGCCCCGGTATTTCCACCTTGCTCAACAGCTTGCAGATATTTTTCCTCTCCGCCATCGGTTTCTTCTTTTTCGGCGAACGCTTGAGCAAATCGCAAATGTTCAGCCTCATTCTCGCCATCAGCGGCGTCGCCCTTATCGGCAGCCCTGAGTTCGGACACAACGGCAAC
This sequence comes from uncultured Neisseria sp., assembly GCA_916720585.1. GTDB lineage: Bacteria > Pseudomonadota > Gammaproteobacteria > Burkholderiales > Neisseriaceae > Neisseria. The sequence goes on along the minus strand of CAKARM010000078.1, from coordinate 2,162 downwards.
GCCGTCTGGGGCTTTATCAGCGGCATCACTTCGGGCGGGATGCTCGCATTGTCTATGGTGTGTATCCACAAAACCCACCAAATCGAGAAAACCTCCCTGTTCCCGATGATGATGATTTTGAGCTTTGGCGGCGCGTTATCCCTCATCATCCCGTCCATATTGTTTGACAGCCACGCCCTCTATCCCGCCACCATGCGCGATATTGGGTTGGTATTGATTTACGGCGCGGTGATGCAGTGTTTCGCATGGGGCATGATAGCCTACGCCATTCCCTTATTATCATTCTCGCTGACCGGACTGCTGTTGCTCTCCGAACCCGTCGCCGCCTTGCTGATAGACTATTTTGGGTTGGATAAACCGATCAACGCCCTCCAATGGAGCGGCGCCGTGTTGACCCTGATTGCTATTTACTTAGGGCGTGCCAACGAGAAAAATGCTTGATGTTGCCTTACCGTCACAAACGGATGCGATGACTTGCCGTTATTCGAGTAGGTGCATTCAATAGATTTTCAGACGACCTTTTCCCAATCCCGGATTCTGCAAAAGCAAAAACACCGAAGACCAATTAATCTTCGGTGTTTTTTAATAGGGTGGCGAGCCAGACCCCCGGCACTGACGCATCGGAGTGGGCTGCTGGCTTCCGCCCCTGACCCGTTGTTCCGAATTACCATGCGGGGAGACCCGCCGTAAGAGAGTGGCATTATAACTGTTTTACGGGAAAACTCAAGCGCGGCTGCATCAAAGGTCGTCTGAAAAGTCTTTTTACCTTTAAATTGTCAACAATATCCGCCTTTTTGAAAATTATTCCTATTGAAACATTTTTCGCCTTTTCCGTTGAAAAACATCGGAATTTAAACTACATTATCGCTTTTCCAACGAGTTGTCTGATTGTCTCGAAAATCATTTTAACTTCGTTGAAGCTGCACTTTCAGACGACCTTTTCATAAAAATACGGCGAAATCATGCCGCAGCTTTCCGCAGTTTCGCCGTACCAATAATCATACGGACACACCGCCACCATGACCACGACTACCGCCCCGCAGCGTATTCGGGAAATTCCCTACAACTATACTTCCTACACCGACCGCGAAATCGTCATCCGCCTGTTGGGCGATGAGGCGTGGCAGATTCTGCAGGACTTGCGCGGACAGCGCAGGACGGGGCGTTCGGCGCGGATGTTGTTTGAAGTGTTGGGCGATATTTGGGTGGTCGTGCGCAATCCGTATCTGGTCGATGATTTGCTGGAGCATCCGAAACGCCGCGCCGCGCTGGTGCGCGAAATGCGCCACCGTTTGAACGAAATCCGCAAACGCCGTGACGACAATCCGCAAGTCGATGTATTGGTTGCGGCGGCGGAAAAGGCGGTCGAGCGTTTTGACGGCAGCTTTGACGAAACGCGCCAAAAGCGGCGGCAGATTTTGGAGCGTTTGAGCAAAATCACCAAGCCGCACAATATTATGTTTGACGGGTTGGCGCGGGTAACGCACGTTACCGATGCGACCGACTGGCGCGTCGAATATCCGTTTGTCGTCGTCAATCCCGACACGGAGGCGGAAGTTGCTCCTTTGGTGCGCGCCTTAATCGAGCTGGATTTGGTCATTATTCCGCGTGGCGGCGGCACGGGTTATACCGGTGGCGCTGTGCCTTTGGATGCAAACAGCGCGGTCATCAATACGGAAAAACTGGACAAGCATCGCGGCGTGGAATTTGTCGAACTGGCGGGTTTGGACGGCAAACATCCGATTATCCATTGCGGCGCGGGCGTGGTAACGCGGCGGGTGGAAGAAACCGCGCATCAGGCGGGTTTGGTGTTTGCCGTCGATCCGACTTCGGCCGACGCGTCCTGCGTGGGCGGCAATGTGGCGATGAACGCGGGCGGCAAAAAAGCCGTGTTGTGGGGGACGGCGTTGGACAACCTCGCCTACTGGCAGATGGTCAACCCGCAGGGAGAATGGCTGCGCATTGAGCGCGTGCGCCACAATTTCGGCAAAATCCACGACGAAGAAACCGCCGTGTTCGACGTGCACACGCTGGATTCAGACGGCCTCAATGTCGTTAAAACCGAACGCTTGGAAATTCCCGGCCACAAATTCCGCAAAGTCGGTTTGGGCAAAGACGTTACCGACAAATTCTTGAGCGGCCTGCCCGGCGTGCAGAAAGAA
>CAKARM010000077.1:0-8565 GCA_916720585.1 uncultured Neisseria sp. | reverse complement strand
TCTGTACTGTCTGCAGCTTCGTCGCCTTGTCCTGATTTAAAGTTAATCCACTATATATTGACGTAAGCGGACGAACAAAAAAGAGGTCTTCTGAAAACCAAGTCGGAGTTTTCAGACGACCTTTTATCATTACTGAGCATTATCCAAATCTACGGTTTATCACAGCTGTTTCAAATACAAAACCTCAATCCGTCATAAGATTTATTGAGCTATCCTTTTGGATACCCGAGAAGGAACGGAGGCTTTCTCCCCGGTTTTCTTTATTTGGGAGAGGTATTTTTTATAAAATATTTTCGCATTCCGTTTATCTTTTGAATCCCAATACGCATCTGCAAGATTTAAGTATGCAACAGTTCTATCTGGAAATGCCTTAATAATTTTATGTAAGAGATATATTGCAGACTGATGATACTCCTGATTATTAATATAAAATGCTATATTATTGTAAGTTGTAATATTTTTTTGATTAATCGGGTATCTGCCAAGATACCAATCCATTCTACTTTTATCTATATCAAAATCCGAGTGGTCTTTGACATACTTTTCTAAATCGTCCAATGTATTTTCAACCGCATAAAAAGTTCTACATTTCTCACCATGCATCTTTAAAACAGCCTGCCTATTATAATCTTTGATAGGTTTATGGATATTTTTTCTGCACTCTAAAGATTTAACGTCAAAGTCTTCCTTATACAGACTAATAGTTTTTAATTTATCTAAAATTAATAACTTCCCACTCCTTTTTATGTAATATTCTTCATAAAACTTTCCGCCAAAATCATCAACCCTAACGACAATAAAATCGCCCTCCTCATAAGACGTAATATTTTCTTTCTTTACATCACTAAAAAAATTATTTATTTCAATCGATTGCCTTTTATCTCCAATTTGTTCGTAATTATTGGCGCTTACTGACACAGGAAATAGCATTATTAATAAATACAAACCGATTTTTTTCATTTTCTTTTTACTCTTTCTAAACCCATAAAATACAGCAATAAAGACAAACAAAGAAGATTGATGATTTTTGCTGCAACTGAACAACCCCGAAGCTCAAGAAAAAGGCGGAACAGACAGATCAAGCTGCTTCAGCAAACCGACGGTTTCGTAAACGGGCAGTCCCATCACGCCGGTAAAGCTGCCCTGCAAATGTTCGACAAACACGCCGCCCAAGCCTTGGATTCCGTAGGCTCCTGCTTTATCCATCGGTTCGCCGCTTTGGATGTAGGCGGAGATTTCGTCAGGGGATAAGGTTTTGAAACGCACATCGCTGGTTTGTAAGACGCTGCGCGCTTTGCCTTGCCAATAAACGCATACGGCGGTCAGCACTTGATGGGTTTGTCCTGACAACTGCTCAAGCATTGCGGCGGCATGCTCTTGGGTTTCGGGTTTGCCGAGGATATGGTTTTGATAGGCAACGGTAGTATCGGCGGTCAGAATGGGAAATTCGGGCGGCGTATCATGTTGTTCAAACCATTGGGCGACGGCGGCAGCGTTCTTTTCGTTCGCCATACGCTGAACATAATCGGCGGCATTTTCGTCAGGAAATGGCGTTTCATCGATATCGGCGGGAATACGCCGAATTTGGTAGCCTAAGTTTTCAAGGATTTCGCGGCGGCGCGGGCTGCCGGAGGCAAGATAAAGTGTCTGCATAAGTTTTCAGATATTTGAGATACGGATTTTGGGGATTTAATCGATAAGGCAGAGAGGCATACAGAAAGGTCGTCTGAAAATTTTCAGACGACCTTTCCAATCGTTAATCGTGTTGATCTAATTGATAAATTTGGGCAACGGCATCGACCAGATTGCTGTTTTCCGAGCCTGCCTTATTGAGGGTTTGAGTGGGAGAGTGGAGGAGTTTGTTGGTCAATTGGATGGAGAGCCGCTCCAATACCTCTTCCGCCGATGCGCCTTTGGCAAGCTGTTTCATCGCATTTTCCAAAACCTGCCTGCGGGCGCGTTCGCCTTCGTCACGCAGGGCGCGGATAAGGGGGACGCTTTGGCGGCTTTGTTGTTGGCGGACAAACTCACCGACCTTTTTCTCCACCATAGCTTCGGCTTCGGCAGCCGCTTTTTGGCGGGCCTCCTTGCCGTTTTGAACGATGCCCATCATGTCGTCAACAGTGTAGAGATAAGCGTCGCCCAGCTCCCCCACTTCGGCTTCGATATCGCGCGGAACGGCAAGGTCGAGCAGAAACATGGGCATATTGAGACGCAGGCGCAATGCGCGTTCCACCATGCCTTTGCCGACCAACGGGAGCTGGCTGGCGGTAGAGGAAACGACGACATCGTATTCGTGCAGGATATCGGGCAACTCTGTCAGCAGGCAAGGCTCGGCATTCAGTCCGAGTTTGTCGCACAACTCTTGGGCGCGCGGCAAGGTACGGTTGGCAACGGTAATGAGTTTGGGACTTTTGGCGGCGAAATAGGTGGCGACCAATTCAATCATTTCGCCCGCGCCGATAAATAGAACGTTCAGATCGCCGATATCGGGAAAAATCTGTTCGGCAAGTTTGACGGATGCGGAAGCCATCGAAACGGAATTCTCGCCGACGGCAGTGTCTGTGCGCACTTCTTTGGCAACGGCAAACGTTTTTTGAAACAATGCGTTGAGGTTGGTATTGATGCTTTCTTGTTCTTGTGCAACACGCACGGCATCTTTAATCTGTCCCAAAATCTGCGGCTCGCCCAACACCATAGAATCCAATCCGCAGGCAACGCGGAAAGCGTGGCGGATGGTTTCGTTGTTGTCCAAGGTATAAAGATAGGGGCGGATTTCTTCGGCAGGCAGGTTGTGATATTGCGCCAGCCATTCGATGATTTGCTCGGTTTCGCCGACGCAGTAAAGCTCGGTGCGGTTGCAGGTCGATAGAATTACTGCCTCCTTCGCTGCTTTGCTTCGAGCAAGGTTGCGGACGGCTTCGGGCAGGCTTGCTGCGGTGAATGCCAGCTTCTCGCGTATACTCAAAGGCGCAGTTTGGTGGTTGAGTCCGACGGCGGTAAGTTGCATGGGATAGGGGGAGAGATGGTATGTGTCGGCGGGTATTATAGCTTAACTTGACTTTGAAATGAATGTGTTGGCTTCCAAACAAACAGTGCGATTGGCAAAATTTAGATTACCCGGGGTCGTCTGAAAACATCAGATTCATATAACGAAATCATCTTTAAATCGAACAAACCATTCTTTCCCATTTTCAGACGACCTGATTAAAGTAGCTCCAAACTGAGAATAAGGAGCACCCTATGACTACCACCGCCGACCCGCGCGCCAAACTGCCCGACACCCCGCTTTCCGGCAACGAAGCCCTGAAAGACCGCAGCGACTATCTGCACGGTACCATCAAAGACGATTTGACCGACGACTTTACCGGCGGCTTTACCGCCGACAATTTCCAGCTCATCCGTTTCCACGGCATGTACGAGCAGGACAACCGTGACATCCGCGCCGAGCGTACCGATCAAAAACTCGAACCCTTAAAAAACATGATGTTGCGCTGCCGTTTGCCCGGCGGCATCATCACGCCGGCGCAGTGGCTGGGCATAGACGAATTTGCCGGCGACCACACCATTTACGGCTCCATCCGCCTAACCAACCGCCAAACCTTCCAATACCACGGCATTTTAAAAACCGATTTGAAACTGGCGCACCAGTCCCTGCACAAACTCGGCCTCGATTCCATCGCCACCGCCAGCGACGTCAACCGCAACGTACTCTGCACCAGCAATCCCGTTCAAAGCCCACTGCACCAAGAAGCCTACGAATGGGCGAAACGCATCAGTATGCACCTTCTGCCGCGAACCATGGCTTACGCCGATGTCTGGCTGGACGGCGAAAAAGTGTTCACCACCGAACCGACCGAACCGCGCAACAAAGAAATCGCCGACGACGTCGAACCGATTTTGGGCAAAACCTACCTGCCGCGCAAATTCAAAACCGCCGTCGTTATCCCGCCTGACAACGATGTGGACATTCATTCCAACGATTTAGGATTTGTCGCCATCGAAGAAAACGGCAAACTTGTCGGCTTCAACGTCCTTGTCGGCGGCGGGCTTTCCAGCGAACACGGCAACACCAAAACCTACCCCAACACCTCCTACGAATTCGGTTTCGTCCCCCTCGAATACACCCTCAACGCCGCCGAAGCCGTCGTCAGCACCCAGCGCGACTGGGGCAACCGCAGCGACCGCAAAGCCGCCCGCACCCGCTACACCCTCCAGCGCGTCGGTGTCGAAGTATTCAAAGAAGAAGTCGAAAAGCGCATGGGCATCAAGTTCGAACCCATCCGCCCCTACGCCTTCACCCATCGCGGCGACCACATCGGCTGGGTTAAAGGCCTCGAAGGCAACTGGCACCTGACCCTGTTCATCGAGAACGGCCGCCTGCTCGACTACCCCGGCAGACCGTTGAAAACCGGCGTGCGCGAAATCGCCAAAATCCACCCCGGCGACTTCCGCCTGACCGCCAATCAAAACCTCGTCGTCGCCAACGTCCCGCCCGAGCTGAAAGACACCATAGACAAAATTGCCAAAGAACACGGCTTAATCAGCAAATCCATCACCATCCAGCGCGAAAACTCGATGGCGTGCGTCGCCCTGCCGACCTGTCCGCTGGCGATGGCGGAGGCCGAACGCTTCCTGCCATCGTTCTCCGACAAAATCGACGAAATGTTCGCCAAATATGGCTTGGAAGACGAATACATCGTCCTGCGCGTCACCGGCTGCCCCAATGGCTGCGGCCGCGCCATGCTCGCCGAAATCGGCTTAGTCGGCAAAGCCGTCGGCCGCTACAACCTCTACGCAGGCGGCAACCGCGAAGGCACCCGCATCCCGCGCCTCTTTAAAGAAAACATTACCGAACCCGAAATCCTCGAAATCATCGACGGCTGGGTCGGTAACTGGGCGCAAAACCGCCTCGACGACGAAGGCTTCGGCGATTTTGCCGTCCGTACCGGCATCGTCAAACCCGTCCTCGACCCGCCGCGCGATTTTTGGGCTTGAAAACCTGTTGGCAGATTATAGTGGATTAACTTTAAACCAGTACGGCGTTGCCTCGCCTTAGCTCAAAGAGAACGATTCTCTAAGGTGCTGAAGCACCAAGTGAATCGGTTCCGTACTATCTGTACTGTCTGCGGCTTCGTCGCCTTGTCCTGATTTAGTTAATCCACTATAAGAAACAAAGTTGGACATTAAAAGGTCGTCTGAAAACCCGCAATGCTTGTTTTCAGACGACCTTTTGATTGTTTAAACCAACTTGTTAAATTATTTCGCAGCCTTAAACGCGTCGGTAACCTGTTTGGAAGCGTTCAGCAATTCTTGCGCGCCACCCGCCGCCAAATAGGTTTCGGGAACGAGGTAAACCACCTGTCCTTTTTTCCATGCGGTCGTTTCGGCGACCAACGGATTGTTCAACACGTCTTTCGCCGCCTGTCCTTCTTCGCCGATGGCCGCGCCCCTGTCAAGGACAAACAGCCAGTCGGGATTTTTCTCTTTCAGGTATTCGAAGCTGACGGGCTGACCGTGGCTGCCTTCTTTGATGGCTTCGTCAACGGCCGGAACGCCGATGTCTTTGTGCAGCCAGCCGCCCAGTCGTGAAGACGGACCGAAGGCGGACAGTTTCCCGCCGTTGACCAGAATCACCAAACCCTTGCCTTTACCTTGCGCTGCAGCTTTTGCGGCTTCAAAAGATGCGTCGATTTCCGCCTTCAGCTTATCGGCTTCCGCCTGTTTGCCGAAGATTTGCGCCAGCGCGTCGATACGCTCTTTGGCACTGTCTTTGAGGTTGGCGGTATCGGCGGTCATTTCGATGGTCGGCGCAATGGCGTTCAACTTGTCAAACGCTTTGGCTGCGCGGCTGCCGATGATGATGAGCTGCGGTTTGTAGGCGTTGAGCGCTTCGTAATCCGGCTCGAACAGCGTACCGGCAGGTTTTGTCGTTTTGAAATATTCGTCCAAATAAGGCAACAGGTTTTTGTCGATGGACAGACCGGCTTTCACGCCCAATTTGTTTAAAGTGTCGAGCATACCCAAATCGTAAACGGCGATACGTTCGGGATTTTGCGGCACTTTCGCGTCGCCGCGCGTCGTTTTGACGGTCAAACCCGCGCCTTCGGTTTGGGCTGCGGAAGCGGTTTGGGCGTTTTGGTTTGAAGCGGAATCTTTCGGCGAACACGCACCCAAAGCAAGGGCGCAGCATACGGCTAAAGCAGTCAGACGTAACATGGATTCTCCAAGCAGATATAAAACGAAAATATGGAAAAGGCCGTTTGAACAAGAAAATTTAAAGGCTTCCAATCAGAAAGCCGAACGTTCAGACGACCTTTACGGTTTGATGTTACCAAATTAACCAATAACAATTATCGTTTATTTTATTAGATATAAAAGAGGCTGTCCATCGGTCTTTAAATGCGGTTGTCGGTCATCTCTCCGCCATCATTCATCAAACCACCAATCCCAACCTTTTCCCCAATGCCAAAATCGCCCTTTTGTTTGACGGAGAAAACACTTTTTCCGCCGCTTCTTCAATGCCGAACCATCCGTAAGCGACGTGTTCGTCAGGCTGTAAAACAATCACCGCATCACGCGGAATTTCGGCGGAAAAGATGTGTTCGCGGTTTTCGAACACGCCTTTCGGATAGCGGTGCCGCCAGTGGTGGTAGATTTCGTAAACCGTGCTGTCGTGCCAGTTGCAGAGCTGCCCGTCCGCAAGGCGGATGCCGGTTTCCTCCCAAACTTCGCGTTTGGCGGTTTCCTCTATGGTTTCGTCCGGCTCGATGCTGCCGGTTACCGACTGCCAAAAACCTGGCGGCGAAGTGCGTTCGATTAAAAGGATATTGCCGTCGGCATCATGCAGGACAACCAGCGCGGACACGGGATACTTCAAGGGCTTTGCCATCAATCGTCTCCGCCGGAATCCATCGCAGGATCGGATTTGGTATCGCTGCGCGCCTGCATTCCCGCCTTAATCATGGCGATGCTGCTCGGTGCCTGGCTTTCGTTCAGGATGCGGACTTCGCGCTGCGGATAAGGGAACTCAATGCCGTGTTCGTTAAACTGCCGCCAAATATCCAGAAAAATCGCCGATTGCAGCGCGGCAAAGCCGTTTTCCGGGTCTTTCACCCAATATGTCGCGCGCAAATCGATACCGTTGTCGCCGAAGTTGGTGACTACCGCCAAAGGCGCGGGATTGTTGGAAACACGCGGCTGCGCGGCGGCTGCGCTTTTGATGATGTCCAGCGCCTTAATCAAATCGGAATGATAGGCAACCTGTATATTGAACGCCTGCTGCAATTCGCGGCTGGTATAGGATTCGTTGACCACCATCGAGGTAACGAACGTCTCGTTCGGAATCAGCGCCTCCGTACCGTTGGCATTGCGCAGCACGACGAAACGCGAGGTAATTTTGGTGACATAGCCGGTAAAGTTGTTGACCGTCAGGCGGTCATTCATGCGGATGGAGCGGTCGCCTAAAATGATAAAACCGGAAATATAGTTGCTCGCCACTTTTTGCAGGCCGAAACCGATACCGACACCTAACGCACCGCCGAACACCGACAATACCGTCAAATCAATCCCCACCAGAGGCAGCGCAATCAAGACCGCCAACACCATCATCACCGTTTTGACGACTTTGGACAAAATCATGCTCAGATTGGTATCCAAGCTGCTCTTCTCCAAATGTCCGCCGATAACTCGAGCCAGCCACGACGCACCTATCATCAGGAGGCCGACCCACAAAATCCCGTTCAGAATCATCAACAGGCTCAGCTTGCCCGAACCGACCGAGAAGCTGATGCCGTCGAGCATCGCCAAAATCTTATCATCCAAGCCCGACAGCCAAAGCACGAAGCCTACCCACAAAACCATGGATACCGATTTTTCCAGCCAGTCGGTCAGTTTGTTTTGCGGCAAAGCGGCATGAACCACCGCCACGCTGACCCGAATCAGAATCATCCAGCGCGCCGCCAAAATCAGCAGATGCAGCCATACCGCGCGAAATTCCGTCAGATTGCAGACAAACAAAGCCGCCGCGCCGAAAATCATCATCAGCACCGGCCACAAAATCCTTCTGCCGATATGCCGCAAAAGCGCGAAGTTACCTTGTTCCGCAAAGAAATAACGGTTTTTTAGTCGGTTTGACAGCCAAAACGTCGCTGCCATCAGCATCAATACGCCGATCAGCTCAATCCAGCCCGAAACCTGTCCGAAATTGCGCTCCACCAAGCTCGATGTAAACGCCTGACGCGCAAACAAATCATGCAAAATACTGTCCATCCGCCCTGTTTTTTATTAAAAATCAAAGCTGAGATTATATAGCAGCCATTAAATTCCGCCACATCCGTTTACCCCCGAGGTCGTCTGAAAAACATCGCGGCTTCCAATCAAGTATGAACCATTCCGCAGCCCTCCCCTCCCTGACGCCAAACAAATTCAAAGCCGCTTCAAGCAGATAGCCGAAACCGTCCGGCTTTACCCTTGCCAAAGCCGTGCAAGAAAACTATAATTCCAAACTTCTCGAGTCGGAGTGTGGCGCAGTCTGGTAGCGCACTTGCATGGGGTGCAAGGGGT
>CAKARM010000076.1:0-8647 GCA_916720585.1 uncultured Neisseria sp. | reverse complement strand
TTTTCAGACGACCTCTGTTTTTTATATTGTGCCCCACTATATTTTTAGCAGCCGTAGCGTGGGCTTTGCCCACGAATGAACATAAATAATTTGATTCGGATGTTTGGGCAGAAGGTCGTGGGCGAAGCCCACGCTACGATTTTCTGAAACGGCAACTTGTCCCTTCCCCCGTCCGGCGGGGGAAGGTTAGGATGGGGGTGGCTTTATGGTTTTAGGTAAAATCAAATTCGTGCAAACTGTAGAGCCGATCTCTCCAGCCAGGCGGGAGAGCCAGCCGCCCGTAGCGTGGGTTCTACCCACGAATGAACAGAGATGATTAGATTCGGATGTTCGGGCGGAAGGTCGTGGGTGAAGCCCACGCTACGGGTCGGTTTATCCTGAATCTGTATCCACTTGACGAAGGGTCGTCTGAAAACAGAAATCCTCAATTTTTCAGACGACCTCGATAACAGACTTTCAATTCAATCTACGCTTGCTGGATAGCACCAATAAGAAGGTAATTTTTACAATTGAAATTTACGGCAACTATTTACATTATCTACGCCATAATAATTTTCCGCATCCAATTTATTATTTCTATAAAATATAGGTATTCCTCTAAAATATTTATTTAAATCAATATCTCTATCTCCATCCCCATCACTTAAGGTATGTTTTCCTTTCCAATTAACGTAGTATTTAGAAGGCGCCATAACCAAACACCCGCTTTTATGATTTAAAATCAAAATATTATTAGTTTCATGGTAATGCGAAGAATTTTCTTCCAAATCCTCTACCATGCCTCCTTCTATATGCATAAATATCGAATACTTGCCATCAGGCGAAGATTCCAGATAAACCATTTCAGATACACAATTATCTACTTTATCTTTTTGATAACAGCCATCTTGTAAGGAATATGTTTTTATTCCTTTATTTTTCATTGTATAGCGCATAAAAATATTTTTTTTATTTGGCTTTAAAAACTCTAACTGCCCATAACCCAACAAATTTTGCACTTCATGAACAGGAAAAATATTTTGTTCTGCCATAGCGAAACTACTATAAATAAAGAATAATAAAACGATTTTCTTCATATCAATCCACCCTTGCTGTATTGCTCCTACTCGTGCTTAAGCTTCTGCTCCCGCGCCCAGTCCACCATATCTTTAGGATAGTACAGATACTGCCGCAGGGAGGTGTCGTCCAAGTCTTTTAAATAGGCGACTGCGGCGGATTCAAAGCTCCAGTAGCCGATATAGCCCCCATATTCGGGATCTTGGTTCAAATGTGTGTCAATCAGGAGATTACCGATTTTTCGGTTGCCTTCGTACCAACCGGTGAGGTAGGTGTTGAGGTATTTCAGGGATTCTTCCTTGCTTTCCGCCATGATGGCTTGCAGCAGGGGTTTGCGGAAGTTGTGTCCGCCTTTGGCAAATTTGGCGCTGGGATCAAATTTCGTGGGTAGTGCCATATTTATCAAAGCCCTGAATGATGGATCGTAATACATTTCGTCATCGTTATAGGGATTGAGGCCGTCTTTAATGGTTTCCAGCCAATCCATCCGTTCGAACAATAGGCAAAGTCCGATAATGTTGGGTTGCTCTTCTCCCGCCCACTCCTCCGGTCCCCAAATAAACATAATGTCTTCCTCCTGCCCGTATTGCCTGTGTATATCCAGGCATTGCTTACAGTAATAAACTATCTGCTCCATACGTTGCTTGATTTCTTCTATCGGAAATCCTGCGGTGTATTCGGTAAGCATTGTTAGATAAAGTTGTTGAGGCAGTGCATCTGAAGGAATAGTTGAGTCACTCTTACTTTCTTCTATCCACTCTTGCAGCAGTTGTAGATTTTCAGAATAACTGGTTTTAAAAAAATCTTCTTTAAACAATCCCTGGCGGTCTTTATTGCGATCATATTTAACTTGATTGGTCATTTTAGTCCTTAAATAGACAAGTAAGTTATTTAAATCATCTGGGGCTGGTTTCTGCATTTTCCTGACGTTTTTTGCATTTTCATAGTCTGCTTGCGCTTTTAGGGAATAAAACAATCAATTCTTTACCTAGAGAATGTGGTCGGCAGGTTTGTGATGGCGGTGTATCAAAACCATATGAACAATTGAACAGGACGACTGCTATTGGCAAAGAGGTCGTCTGAAAACTTTCAGACGACCTTGATAGATGTTGGATTTCCAATTAAAGACTTTGATATTTTGGATATGTTATCGATACTCGGAAGGATGGCATTCGATATTCGGTTTGTATGCGCTTTTAATGTTTATATCGACAGTATCGGCATTTTTTTGCGGAACAACACAGCATTATGATAGGCATAAACTGCTGACTCAAAATAGTTATCATAAGTCATCTTCAAGCTTTTATCATTGCGCATAATATCCCATATCATTTTCCGACGCTGTTTTCTTTGGATTCCCTCTAATGAGGAAACCAAAAATTTCGTTATAAAATGAAAACTTTGTTCAAATATTTGCTGATGATTGAAATTTTATCTTTTAGGACGGTAGAATGCGGGGTTATTGGATAGGAGACATCCTCTAAAATGTTGGAGCTACCTGAATTGTGGTTCCGAGTGTCAAAATTTGAACAATGAAAGTACCGATCATGCAGGAACCTTATTCTCGTGAGGGGAATAATCCCTCATCTCATTCCGGCTCGTTTTGGGAGCGCGAAGTATTGCGCGAAGTATTGCTGGCTTCTTATAAAGAGCAGCGTAGCGCACGTATTTGGCGCAATATTTGGCGTGTTATCGGTGTGATTTTATTTCTCATGTTTATTGCGTCACTGTTTGGAGACGATACCGATGCAGTGCAAAGCAGCGGGGAGCATACGGCAGTGATCGATTTGAAGGGCGAAATCGGCAATGAACTTGATGATCAGGTTGAGATGCTGCGCACCGGTATGGAGGCGGTTTACAATAATCCCAATGCTAAAGCGATTATCATCCGCGCCAATAGTCCGGGCGGATCGCCTGTGGTTTCCAATATTGCGTTTAACGAAATCCGCCGTATGAAATCGGAGCATAAAGACATTCCTGTGTATGTGGTGGCGGAAGATATGTGTGCATCGGGCTGTTATTACATTGCGGCGGCGGCTGACAAGATTTATGCGGACCCGTCCAGCGTGGTCGGCAGTATCGGTGTGATTGGCGGAGGGTTTGATGCGACGGGGCTGATGGATAAAATCGGTATCAAACGTCGTCTGAAAATCGCGGGCAGCAATAAGGGTATGGGCGATCCGTTTTCTCCTGAAACGCCCGCACAAACTCAGATTTGGGAAAAAATGCTGACCGATATCCATAAGGAATTTATTAAATCGGTTAAACTCGGACGCGGAAAGCGTTTGAAAGATCAGCAGTATTCTGATGTTTTCAGCGGCCGCATCTATACCGGTTCGGAGGCTAAAGAAGTGGGATTGATTGATGATTTCGGCAGCGTATATAGTGTCGCTAGAGATGTCGTCAAAGCCCCTGAGCTGGTGAACTATACGCCTGAAGAAGATTTCGGCAAAATATTGGGTCGCCATTTGAGTGCTGAAATGGAGACTAAAGTTAAAGAAAAACTGTCGAAAATATGGTAACAGGATTTGTCTATTATTCGTTTGTTGCCGCCCCAGGTAAGTGTGGGGTCGTCTGAAAACGTATCTCTTGAGATGTTTGATGATGTTCCATATGCCATTTATAGGTTGGAAGGTAACAAACCAATGACAAAAAAGCGGCTTGGAAGGTGTCCTTGCCGCTTTTTTAAGTCCACTAATATAGGGTAAAGTTATCCGTCTTTCTATTAAAGCGACCGCAGAAGCAGTTTTTTGTATGTCAAACAGTTTTTTGTTGATAATACGAAGGCTCAAGATCGGAGCGGCTGAGGCTGAATGTTTATCATGAAATGCCAAGAAATGTTTGAGGTCGTCTGAAAAGCCATTTTGTCATTTCATCCGTGTGATAAAAGTTTATCAGTCGGCGTTAGCGCCCCCGATTTTTGCATCCAACCCCTTCATATCTTATAAATATTATGATTAATGTCCAACATCTAGATTTTTACTACGGCAATACGCAGGCATTGTACGATGTCTCGGTTGAACTTCCGCAGGGCAGTATTACCGGATTAATCGGACCTAATGGTGCCGGCAAATCCACTTTGATGCGTTGTATGGCAGGATTGGAAATCCCGACATCCGGCGATGTCTTGCTTGACGGTCTGCCTATTCTTGATAATCCGCGCGACAGCTTTTCCAAACTCGGCTACCTGCCTGATTTTTTTGGTTTGCCGGATGGTTTGAGCGTGATCCAGTGCTTAACGTATGCCGCCAAATCCCGCGGTATTCCTGATGCGCGACTTCCTGATTTGCTGCTGGAAACCGTTCGCCTGCTTAATTTGGAACATAAACTGTATGCCAAAGTCAGCGACCTTTCCCGCGGTCAGAAACAGCGTGTCGGTATCGGGCAAGTCATCATCCATCGTCCTAAGTTCTTGCTTTTGGATGAACCTGCCAGCGGTCTTGACCCTGAGGCACGACATGAATTGTCTTTGTTGCTGCTGAAGCTCAAAGATGAAGGCATGAGCATTTTGGTGTCGAGCCATATTCTTTCCGAGCTGGACGAATATTGTTCGCATATGCTGGTTATCAAAGGCGGACGTGTTCAGGCATTTCAATCTGTTAATGATGATGTTAACGAAGATCAGACTGTTTCGCTGCAATTTGTCGGTTTGGATGAATCCATATTCGAGCGGGTCCGCAATACGGAAGGCGTGAAGCAGGCAGAATGGAGCAATCATGCCGTTACTGTCATATTGGATGCGGGAGAAGAAGCTCGTGCAGCCTTGTTGCGTAAGCTGTTTGAACAAAACCTGCCTTTGAGCGAAGCTGCCGTCATTAAAGCGTCGCTGCTAAACAGTTATCAAAACAGCCTCAATCTCCACGAGCAGGAGCAACAAGAGCAACAGGAGCAAGCCGATGGACAATAAATTGAATATCCCCAAAATCCGGGTTAACGCCGAATTTCAAAGGCTGATGTGGCTCAACATGAGCTGGGGCATGATTGCAGGCATCATCATACTCTACAGCCTGTTTGTTTTTGCCAATGCCAATTCTGAAAACCTGGTGGAATATATCGCCAGCGTCGGTGCGTTCGGTACCGGCATTTCAAATATCGCCCTTTATCTGCAGATTGAGCGCAGTTTGCGCCAAGATGTATCCAGCAATGCATTTGATCAGTTGCGCATGTCTTCTTTGTCTCCGTGGCAGATGGCTTGGGCGAGGATTGTTGTCGCGCCTTTGACCGGCTGGGTTATTTTCCTTGTCGGCTGGATACTGATCGGCCTAACGATGTTTCATTTCAACCATGAAGACAGCGATGTTTTCATCATATGGTTGACTATGCCGCTCAACTCATGGGCACTCGCCTGCATGATATTGGTTAATGCTTTGCAGTTCAAACGCGGCAACGATCAATGGGAAGGGTCTCTATTACAACTCCTATTGCTGTTTGTCGTCATGGTCATGTTCGTCACCAGTATGTTGACCGCTTTGGAAGATATTCCGGGTTTGCGTGACAATGTGTCCCCAGTATCCCCAATTATTGCTTCCATTATTTCTGTTGTCTTATGCAGCGTTGCCGCCCGCGCTGCTATGGCAGAACGCCTGCACCTGCGCTCTTCCCGATTGACTTTTATCGTACTTGGACTTCTTACGCCTTTGCCTTTGGCTTTGATCAGCTTCGTAAGCAACTATCAACAAGCGCTGTATATTTGCGCCGTAGCTTATGGCGGTATAAGTATTTTGTCTTTGATTACGCAGAAGCAGACAAGCTTTTCTTCTGTTGGAGAATTTGTCCGTGCACGCAATAGAAAATCGAAATGGGCGATTGCCTCGTTGCCTGCTTGGATGATTCTTTTCCCTTTGGGATTGGTTTGTGCTGTATTGTTGTCAGCAGACTTGGTATGGTCATACATAACACCATTCTTTCTCCTCATATTGCTGGTTTTTTCCATCAACCAAATGAAATGGCGATACAACAACATCACCATCGCATTATTGATATACCTGCTTCTCCGAGGTCTTTGGTTCGTGATTTCATTGTAACAGGAGCGTATTTTCTGTTTTGCACCCTGCCTTTCGCCATAGAGAGGTTGGAGGCGGGATAGGATAAAGGTCGTCTGAAAACCGGTTGACAAGGTTTTCAGACGACCTTTTTGTCTATACGCAAATGAATGCGGCTGTATCGAGGCCGTCCATGCTTTTCCGTCTCAAACTCATCTATAACGGCATTTAAATATCAGTTAAGAAACAATGCCCAAAACCGCCTCTGCCTTGTCGGAATCGCCGAATGACGGTACTATGCGCAGTTAACAGCTTGATTTGCCGTTCGGATGGTCATGCGTCCGGGCGAGGTTTTAAATTCAGTATCTTATTTGAAAGCAGAAAATGATTAACGATATTCAAAAAACAGCGGAAAGCAAAATGCAGCGCTCGGTAGAAGTGCTGAAAGAGAATTTGGCGAAAGTGCGTACCGGCCGTGCGCATACCGGTCTGTTGGACCAAGTGGAAGTCGAATACTGGGGCAGCATGGTTCCGGTCAGCCAAGTTGCCAACGTGACGCTTCTGGACGCGCGCACCATCGGCGTAAAACCTTTTGAAAGCAATATGGCTGCCAAAGTCGAGAAAGCCATCCGCGATTCAAACTTGGGTCTGAACCCGGCAGCAGTCGGCGATTTGATCCGCGTACCTATGCCTATGTTGACCGAAGAGCGCCGTAAAGATTTGATTAAAGTCGTACGCAGCGAAGCGGAAGAAGGACGCGTGTCCATCCGCAACGTGCGCCGCGATGCAAACGATCACATCAAAAAACTCTTGAAAGACAAAGAAATTTCCGAAGACGAAGCACGTCGCGGCGAAGAAGCGGTTCAAAAACTGACCGACAAATACATTGCCGAAGCCGACAAAACGCTGGCTGCCAAAGAAGAAGATTTGATGGCGATTTAAACCCTTGTCCGCGGCGTTTCAGACGACCTTTGAACCGCCGCGCTGCGAAAGGCAGATATGAAGAGCAGCACGCAGACCATTTTGGAACATACTTCGGTTCCGAAGCATATCGCCGTGATTATGGACGGCAACGGCCGTTGGGCGAAAAAGCGTTTCCTTCCCCGCGTAATGGGGCATAAACGTGGCTTGGACGCGTTGGAAAATATGGTGAAGCATTGCGCCAAACTGGGTGTGCAATATCTGACCGTGTTTGCCTTTTCGACTGAAAACTGGCGCCGCCCCGAAGACGAAGTGTCGTTCCTGATGGGGCTGTTTTTGCAGGCTTTGCAAAAACAGGTGCGCCGTCTGCACGAAAACAATATGCGCCTGAAGGTGTTGGGTAGCCGCGAACGCTTCAACCGGCAGATTCTGCAAGGCATCGAAGAGGCGGAAGCGTTGACGGCGAACAATACCGGCCTGACCCTGAGCATTGCCGCGGATTACGGCGGCCGCTGGGATATTTTGCAGGCGGCAAACAAACTGATTGCCGAAGGCGTATCCGAGATTACGGAAGACGCGCTGGCGAAACACTTGATGCTGGGCGATGCGCCGGAGCCGGATTTGTTCATCCGCACCGGCGGCGAAACGCGCATCAGCAATTTCCTGCTTTGGCAGATGGCGTATGCCGAACTTTATTTTACCGATACCCTGTGGCCCGATTTTGACAGCAAAGCCTTGGATGATGCTGTCGCCTCGTTCCAAAAACGCGAACGGCGCTTCGGCCGCACTTCGGAACAGCTGCCGGTAGAGCAGCAAAGGGGTTAAAAATGTTGAAACAACGGATTATCACGGCGCTGTGGATGCTGCCGTTGATGCTCGGTATGCTGTTTTACGCGCCGCAATGGCTGTGGGCGGCATTTTGCGGGTTGATTTCCCTGGTTACGCTGTGGGAATACGCCCGTATGAGCGGATTGGAAAAACTGAAAACCAATCATTATCTCGCCGCGACGCTGGTGTTCGGCGTCATCGCCTACGCAGGCGGTTGGACGCTGCCGGATATCGTCTGGTACGCCGTTTTGGCGTTTTGGCTGGTCGTTATGCCTTTGTGGCTGAAATTCAAATGGAAATTGAACGGCGGCTGGCAGGCTTATACCGTCGGCTGGCTTTTGGTCATGCCGTTTTGGTTCGCACTCATGTCCCTGCGTCCGCATCCCGATTACGCCTTGTCGCTGCTTGCTGTGATGGGTTTGGTGTGGGTTGCCGATGTTTGCGCGTATTTCAGCGGCAAAGCGTTCGGCAAACACAAAATCGCACCGACCGTCAGTCCCGGCAAAAGCTGGGAAGGCGCAATCGGCGGTGCGATTTGCGTGGCAGTGTACATGACTGTGGTGTGGTGGGCTGGGTGGCTCACGTTTGACGCAGGCTGGTTCAATACCGTGTTAATCGGTTTGGTGTTGACCGTTGTCAGCGTATGCGGCGACCTGTTGGAAAGCTGGCTCAAGCGCGCGGCGGGCATTAAAGACAGCAGCAATCTGCTGCCCGGACACGGCGGCGTGTTTGACCGCGTGGACAGCCTGATTGCCGTCATCAGCGTCTATGCCGCCTTTGAAAGCTTGTTCTGAAGCGGTTATAGGGGATTAACTAAATCAGGACAAGGCGACGAAGCCGCAGACAGTACAGATAGTACG
>CAKARM010000075.1:0-8817 GCA_916720585.1 uncultured Neisseria sp. | reverse complement strand
TTTATAGTGGATTAAAATAAAAATGAGACAAGGCGGCAACGCCCGCCGTGTACGGGTAGTACATAAGGGCGTTGGCAACGCTGTATCATTGCAATTTTAATCCACTATAATCCACTATATCTTCAAGTTGCGGTTTATTGAGTAATCTTTAAATTTGTTCGATAGCAGTAAAAAAGGTCGTCTGAAAACCAAATTTGATTTTCAGACGACCTTTATATTTCCAACGCATCAAACGGCTATTTGCCTGCTTTCAACGATTGCCACAAGCGGACGCTCAGGCGGCTTGCATCTGTTGATTTGGGCGATACGATGAAACTTTTATCCATCAATTCCTTGGTCGGGAAGATAGACGCGTCGCCGGTATATTTCTCGTCCATCAACGCGCGTGCGGGACGGCTGGCAGGGGCGTAGGTAACGAAATTGCCGTTTTGCGCCGCGACTTCGGGATCGAGCGTGTGGTTGATGTATTTATGCGCATTGGCGGTGTTTTGGGCATCGCGCGGAATCATCAGGGAATCCACCCAGATGCCAACGCCGCTTTTGGGTGCTAACACTTCGATTTCGACGCCGTTCTTCGCTTCTTGCGCGCGTGTTTTGGCGATGTTCAAATCGCCGCCGTAACCGACTGAAACGCAAAGGTTGCCCGCCGCCATATCGTCAATATAGCCTGACGAAGTGAAGCGTTTGATGTCGGGACGCACTTTTTTCATCATGTTGACGGCGGCTTTGATGTCGTCAGGGTTTTCGGTATTCGGGTCTTTGCCTAAATAATGCAGCGCGAGCGGGATTTGTTCGATGGCGCTGTCAAAATAGCTGATGCCGCAGGATTTCAGCTTTTTGGTGTATTCGGGATTGAACACCAAATCCCATTCGTTTTCGGGCAACTGCTCCGTCCCTAGGACTTTTTGGACCAGTTTTTTGTTGATGGCGAGCGTGTTGATGCCCCAAAAATAAGGGACGGCGTATTGGTTGCCGGGATCGACTTTTGCCATCATGGCAAGCAGGTCGGCATCGATATTGGCGTAGTTCGGGATTTGGCTTTTGTCGATTTTTTGATACGCGCCGGCTTTGATTTGGCGTCCGACGTTGGCAATGGACGGGGCAACGAGGTCGTAACCAGATTTACCGGTCAAGAGCTTGGCTTCGAGGGCTTCGTTGCTGTCGTAGTAGTCGTAGCGGACGTTGATATGCGTATTTTTTTCGAACGCTTCAAGCGTGGCGGGGTCGACGTAGTCCGACCAGTTGTAGATATTGAGCTTGTCGGAGGCGGTATGGGAAGAGGGTGCGGAAGATTCTGCGGCGGTTTGTTGGCCGCCGCTACATGCAGTCAAGACGAGGCCGATGAGTGCCGCCGCCATTGAAATTTTTTTCATGGGTACAGTCCTTTTGTGGAAGGGGGGATTGTTGCAGCGGCGGCAGTCAGTCAAGCGCAGACTGTCCGCATACAAAAGGTTAACTGTGGGGGCGGCCGGCATATGCCTCGGGCCCTTGATTCAGCAGGTTCGCATTAAACGGCAAAATCCCTGTCGGCGCAATAGGTTAGACGGGAAAATTTCTTCGTTTTTTCATTGCTTTCCGCTATGGTTTTCTTCATAAACAAAAAAATATTCAGACGACCCGAAAAGGTCGTCTGAAAAAAGTTGCACTTGCCTTATTTTCAATCTTGAGGCAAGGGAAAAATAGGGATTGTGCCAACAAAATTGCAGAAAGGATGAATATTAAAGATTCCTACGATATCGTGTTGTTGAAATGCAAATTATATTGGAAATAAATAATAATTTTTCTCAAGATAAAAAGAGTTGTCTAATAATCCATAAATCATTATGATTGAGTTTGGTATTTTTACTCAATTTTAAAATTCGAGGAGGATTCATGAAGAAAATATTGATTACTTTAACCGCAGCAGCCCTACCTTTTGCAGCATCCGCCGAAGTTGTCCTGTACGGACAAGTCAAAAGCACCATCACCTCCGGACAGGTGAAAATCAAAGGTAGCGAAGGTACGGAAAAAAGCGCGACCGCAACCCGTATCAATGACAATACCTCGCGCATCGGCTTCAAAGGCAATGAGAAACTTTCAGACGACCTCAAAGCCATCTGGCAAATTGAACAGCGCACTTCCATTTTAGGCGAATCCAACAGCCAGCGTTTCGGCAACCGCGATTCCTTCATTGGCTTGGAAGGCAAGTTCGGTAAGGTCCGCGTCGGCAATATGAACAATATGCTCAACGAGATGGATACCATCGACCCTTGGTTGTACAAAACCAACGCGATGGGTTTGGGCATCAACACCCGCACCGGTGTGCGCACCACATCCGTGCGCTACGACAGCCCTTCGTTCGGCGGGTTCAAGTTCAATGCGTCCTACGCGCCGCGCGACAACCGCAATCCGGATGACAAATATAAGCACGAACAACCCAGCAAGGAGCAATATACCGCCGGTTTGACTTATGAAAACAGCGGTTTCACCACCAACCTTGCCTACGGCCATTACAAAGGCGCGTACACCGACAAGAACGGTAAAACCAAAGCCGCGCAAATCGCTAAAATCGAAAGCTATTACGACAAAAACAACCTGTTCGTCGGCGTAGGTGCGCAATATACCAAAGGCCATGAAAGCGCAAATAAATATCTGGGTTACTTTACCGATGATTTCAATACTTACAAAGGCGCTGACATTACTGCCGATGCCGGTAAAAATGAAGCCGTCAAAGTTGCCGATGCAGCCGTTACCGTGGGTTATACCTTCGGCAACCTGACCCCGCGTCTCACTTACGCCCACGGCTGGGCGGCAAAAGGCGTGAACAGCGGCGAGAAACTGGTCGATAAATTCGACCAAGTTGTAGTTGGTACCTCCTACAAATTCAGCAAACGTACTTCGATGCTTGCTCATGCCGGTTATATGAAACTGGGCAGCAAAACCCGCCTGACGCCGACTCAAACAGGTTCTGTTGAACAAAAAGCCGTTTCTTTGGGCATGGTTCATAAGTTCTAATGAAGCGGTACGGATAGTCAGAAAATAGAAGAGGTCGTCTGAAAAACTTTATTTTGAGGTTTTCAGACGACCTTATTTATTTTGGTCTTGGTTTCCCTGCATGCTGTTTCCCGATAAAATACACGCTTTCGATTTTGACTCCATCCGCCATGCCGACCGACCTTCAAGCCATCAACCGCCTGCTGCCGCAAACCCAGTGCCGAGAATGCGGCTATCAAGGCTGTCTGCCTTATGCACAAGCTTTGTTGCACGAGGATGCGCCTGTTAATTTGTGCGCTCCCGGTGGAGAAACGGTGATGGTCGATATTGCCGCCTTATTGGGCAAGCCGCGCGTTGCGCCGGTCAAAACGCAGCCCAAAGCCGTCGCCTTGATAGACGAAGCCGCCTGTATCGGCTGTACCGCCTGCATCCGTGCTTGCCCTGTCGATGCGATTATGGGCGCAAGCAAGTTTATGCACACTGTCATCAGCGACGAATGCACAGGCTGCGGACTCTGCCTCCCGCCTTGTCCGGTGGATTGTATCGACATGATACCTTCCAAACAGGAATACCTCCCCGCCGCGCGCAGCCTGAGCCGCTCTTCCGAGGCGCGTTTCGCCGCTGCCGAACACGCGCAAAGCCGCTTTGATTGGCATACCGAACGCAAAGCGCGCGACGAGGCGGAACGCAAAGCCATGCTTGCCGAGCGCGAAGCCGCCGTTAAAGCCAAGCAGGCGCAAACTCAAGCCGAAACCCAAGCTGCGTCCAAACCTGCCTTCAATCCCATGGATTTGATTGCCAAAGCCATGGCGAAAGCCCAATCCCAACAAGACAAGCTGGTTGCGTCCGACAACCGCGAAGCATTTAAAAACCGACAAATCGAAGAGGCCAAAGAGCGCGCCGAATTGCGCCGCGCCCAACGCGATGTCAAATATGGCAACGAAGAAGAAAAAGCTGCCGCGCTTGCCTATCTGCGCCGTTACAAAGCGGAGCAAGAGGCAGCCAAAGAAATACGGTGAGGCCGGTGGAGAGACTTTGAAGGTCGTCTGAAATGGGTTTTCAGACGACCTTCAAGCTAAATCAAGTATAGGATTGATGGGGCGTTGAGGAATAACAAGCAACACCTTTGCCGAGACTACCCCAGTTGCTTGAGATGCTTCTTAAACATGTTATTTCCCGTATACAAAATCCCATTTGCGCCAAAGTCAGAGGCTGTCCGGTATGAAAACAGGCTGCACAAAACTGTTTTGTATGGTAAAGTCTGCTTTTAATAACTCGGCGGTTTAAAGCCGTCATTCAGGGGCTGTTTGAATTTAAAATCAGATTTGTTGGAAACGCTGCATCGTTTGCGCGGCGTATTTCGAGAAGCGGGCTGTGTGTCCGTCTGGTTTTAAATTCAAGCAGCCCTTTGCGTTTACAAAAACAGATAGAAGGTAGATTCCCATGCAATCTTGGCAGCTTCCCGAACATGTTGCCGATGTGTTGCCGACCAACGCCCGACAGTTGGAAAGCGCGCGAGAGCAGTTGTTGACTTTGTTCCGAGTGCACGGTTACGAGCTGGTACAGCCTCCGCTGATGGAATACAGCCATTCCCTGCTGACGCACATTGACGCGGGTTTGTCTTTGAAAACCATTTTGGTGGTCGATCAGCTGAGCGGTCGGCAGTTGGGTATCCGCGCCGACATTACGCCGCAAGTGGCGCGTATCGATGCGCATCTTTTGTCCGCCAATCAAGGGATTAACCGATTGTGTTACGCAGGTCCTGTGTTGCACGCGCGGCCGGAAGGTTTGCTCAATATGCGCGAACCTTTGCAGGCGGGAGCGGAGATGTATGGTTTCGCCGACATCCGGGCGGATATCGAACTGATTGACCTGATGCTCAAAAGCATGAAGCTTGCCGATATAGGCGAGGTTTTGCTGTCGCTGGGCCACATTGGCGTATTCCGCGCTTTGTCTGATGCGGCGCATTTGGATGCGGAGCAGTCCGCAACGCTGCTTGCGTTGATGCAGGATAAAGATACCGAGGCGGTTGAAGCGCAGGTTAAGGCTTGGAAGCTGGACGGCATGTGGGCGAAAGCATTTTCGCTGCTGCCGCGTCTGTATGGCGGACGGGAAGTGTTGTCTGCCGCACGCGAACGATTGCCGGATTTGTCAGCGGTCGGCAGCGCGTTGGACGAATTGCAGGCAGTGTGCGACGCATTTCCGAATCAGAAAGTCCATATCGACTTATCCGAACTGCGTGTCGACAATTACCACACGGGCTTATTGTATGCGGCATACGGTTCCAATTTCCATGACGCGGTCGCACGGGGCGGGCGTTATGACGGATTGGGCGAATATTTCGGCCGTGCGCGTCCGGCAACGGGATTCAGTTTCGACTTGCGCAGCTTTATTGGACGTTTGCCCGCCATTGAGCGTCAGCCCGTCGTCTTGGTTGATGTGGACGATGCCGAAGCGGCTCGCGAAGCAGTCGAAGCCCTGCGTGAACAAGGGCAGTGTGTCGTTGTCGACTACGGTATCGGACACAACGCTTCGGAAGAGGTTGCAGGTCGTCTGAAAAAGTCGGACGGCGTTTGGCAGGTTGAGAAAATTTAAATACCCATTCATAGCAGATTAAAGGCAAATCAGGGCAGGGCGCAAAGCCGTCTTGGTTTGAAGTTGATTCACGATAATTTTTTAATATTAATAGGTTATATGGCTATGGCTAAAAATGTTGTAGTAATCGGCGCCCAGTGGGGCGATGAAGGCAAAGGTAAAATAGTCGACTGGCTGGCGGAAGAAACCAGCGGTGTCGTGCGTTTCCAAGGCGGCCACAATGCGGGTCATACTCTGGTCGTCGGCGGCAAGAAAACCATTTTGCGCCTGATTCCGAGCGGCATCCTGCATGAAAACTTGGATTGCTTCATCGGTTCCGGCGTTGTCGTATCCCCCGAAGCATTGTTGGGCGAAATCGACGAGTTGAACGCAGCAGGCGTGAAAAACGTCGAGGGTCGTCTGAAAATCGCGCCGACCTGTCCGCTGATCCTGCCTTACCACATCGCGCTTGACCAAGCCCGCGAAGCATCGCGCGGCAAAGGCAAAATCGGCACGACCGGTCGCGGCATCGGTCCAGCCTACGAAGACAAAGTGGCACGCCGCGCCATCCGCGTTGTCGATTTGCTGCATCCTGAAAAACTGCGTGAAAAACTGGATGCCATCCTCGCTTATTACAACGTTCAACTGCAACATCTGCACAATGCCGAGCCGGTTAAAGCAGAAGATGTGATGGCGGTTATCGAAAAAGTTGCGCCGCGTATTACGCCTATGATTACCGACGTATCCCGCGTGTTGAACGAGAAAAACAAAAACGGCGAAAAACTGCTGTTTGAAGGCGCACAAGGCACGCTGTTGGATATCGATTACGGCACTTACCCCTTCGTTACCTCATCCAACTGCTTGGCAGGAGCCGCTTCCGCAGGCGCGGGCGTAGGTCCGCAAATGCTGGATTATGTTTTGGGTATCGTCAAAGCCTATACCACGCGCGTCGGTTCAGGCCCGTTTCCGACTGAATTGTTTGACGAAGTAGGTGCAGGTTTGGCAGAACGCGGACACGAATTCGGCTCCGTAACCGGCCGCGCACGCCGCTGCGGTTGGTTTGATGCCGCCGCGTTGAAACGCTCCATCCAAGTCAACGGCATTTCCGGTATGTGTATCACCAAACTGGACGTGATGGACGGCATTGAAACCATCAATATCTGCGTCGGCTACGAATTGCCCGACGGCAGCAAAACCGACATCCTGCCTTGCGGTTCCGATGCGGTAGAAACCTGCAAGCCGATTTACGAAACCATGCCGGGCTGGAGCGAATCGACTGTCGGCGTGAAAAGCTACGACGCATTGCCTGCCAATGCCAAAGCATATTTGAAACGTATCGAAGAAGTCTGCGGCGCACCTGTAGCCATCGTCTCTACCGGCCCTGACCGCGAAGAAACCATCGTTTTGCATCATCCGTTCGCATAATGGTTTGATTGTAAAAGGTCGTCTGAAAACGATATTTCGGGTTTTCAGACGACCTTTTTGTATTAAGCGTGGTTAATCGGTGGCGTGAAAATGAAAAACAGCCACATATGCCTCAACAAATGAAAGGCGATTTCGTTCATATCAATATAGTGGATTAAATTTATCCACTATAAATACTTTATCCAATCCTCTGAAAAACTTTTCAGACGACCTGTAAACCTATATGATTGCACGGCAAGACAAACAAAGGAGCAAACACAATGTCAACAAACGAATACACGCAAATCGGCTGGATAGGCTTGGGTCAAATGGGTAATCCGATGGTAACGCGGCTTTTGAACGCCGGTATCGAAGTCGGTGTTTATAACCGTTCGCCCGATAAAACCGCCGACCTTGCCGATAAAGGCGCGAAAGTGTACGCAAGCACCATCGATCTTATCCGCGCTTATCCTGTTATTTTTCTGATGGTTTCCGACTTCGCGGCTGTACGCGATATTTTGAGTGAAGAGGTTCGCAAGGAGCTTGCGGGCAAAATCATTGTCAACATGAGCACTATTGCTCCTTCTGAAAATCTTGCCGTTAAAGAATTGGTCGAAGCTGCGGGCGGTCAGTTTGCAGAAGCGCCTGTTTCCGGTTCGGTCGGTCCTGCTACCAACGGTACGTTGCTGATTTTGTTTGGCGGAGAAGAAAGTGTTTTAACGCCTCTGCAAAAAGTGTTTTCCATTGTCGGTAAACAAACTTTCCATTTCGGCGGGGTAGGGAAAGGTTCGGGCGCAAAACTCGTGCTGAACTCCCTGCTGGGTATTTTCGGCGAAGCATACAGCGAGGCTATGCTGATGGCCCAACAGTTTGGTGTCGATACGGATACCATCATCGAAGCCATCGGTAATTCCGCTATGGATTCGCCTATGTTCCAAACCAAAAAATCGCTGTGGGCAAGCCGTGAATTCCCACCTGCCTTCGCACTCAAACACGCTTCCAAAGACCTTAATCTGGCGGTCAAAGAGCTGGAGCAAGCCGGTAAGTCGCTGCCTGCCGTCGAAACCGTTGCTGAAAATTACCGTCAGGCGGTAACAGCAGGTTACGGAGAGCAAGACGTTGCCGGCGTTTATTTGAAATTGGCAGAACGTTAGAAATAGCGTTGTCTCAGAATATGGGTTCAAGGTCGTCTGAAAACCGTATAGAAGTTTTCAGACGACCTTGTTATCGCAGGCAACCCCCAATAAATACTGTTTCAATCGGCTTCTCAACTTCACACGAAAGCTGCACCTCTAAAAAGGATATTTCCCATGACGCAAAATGAAAAACAACACACTAAACCACAAGGCGAGCTTTTGCTGCGCACCGTTGCCATGCCGCGCGACACTAATCCCAATCAAGATATTTTCGGCGGTTGGATTATGTCGCAAATGGATTTGGGCGGCGGTATTTTGGCGGCGGAAATTGCACAAGGCCGTATTGTTACCGTAGCTGTTCAGGAAATGAATTTCATCCGTCCTGTGAAAGTGGGGAATGTCGTCTGTTGTTACGGCCGCTGCGTGAGCGTGGGTAATACTTCGTTGCAACTGAAAATCGAGGTTTGGGTAAAAACATTGATGAACGATCATCTTACTGAGGATCGTCAACTCGTGACAGAGGCTGTCTTCACTTATGTCGCCATTGATAGTGAAGGTAACAAACGCCCGATTCCGAAAGAGGGAAACCCAAAACTGGAAGGTTTGATTTAAGCAAAAGGTCGTCTGAAAACGGATTTCAGACGACCTTTTTAATTTGACATTGAGATGAAATGGTATAGTGGATTAAATTTAAATCAGGACAAGGCAACGAAGCCGCAGACAGTACAGA
>CAKARM010000074.1:0-8863 GCA_916720585.1 uncultured Neisseria sp. | reverse complement strand
CTGAAAATTTTCAGACGACCTCTTTGTATTTTCTATGAACGGGAATCGTAAATCGTTCTGTCAGACTGCATCAAGATTCTTGTGCCGGCTGCATCTGCTTTTGAGGATGTTGGGTGTGCAGTGTCGTCAGCTTCTTCGTCAAGATATTCAAAATCACGCCGTAGGCCGGCAGGAAGAAGAGGGTGCAGATGGTGAGTTTGAACAGATAATCGACAAAGGCGATACCCTGCCAGTTTGCCGCCATAAATTCATCGCTGCTGGCGTAAAAGGCAATGGCGAAAAATACCAACGTATCCAAGGCGTTGCCGATGACGGTTGATGCGGTCGGGGCGATCCACCACGCTTTCAGACGACGTAATTTGTTGAACACAAAAATATCAAGGATTTGTCCGAGTGCGTAAGCGGCAAAGCTGGCTAAGGCGATGCGTCCGACAAAGGTATTGAATTCGGATAGCGCGCCTAAGCCTGTCCAACTGCCGTCGTGGAACAAAACGGAAAAGATGTAGGAAAGCAAAAGGGCGGGGAACATGACCCAAAAGATAATTCGCCGTGCCAAGTGCGAACCGAAAATGCGGACGGTCAGGTCGGTGGCAAGGAAGATAAAGGGAAAGGAAAACGCGCCCCAAGTGGTGTGGATGCCGAAAATTTGGAAGGGGAACTGCACCAGATAGTTGCTGGCGGCAATGATGAGGATATGGAAAAGCACCAGCCAGAAGAGCGCCTTCTGTTGTTGCGCTGTTGTAAATTCGTACATGGAAATCTTTCGGAAAGGCTTTCAGACGACCTTCTCGTGAAAAAGGTCGTCTGAAAATGCGTAAAAAGAGGATGGATTATTGGCTGTCGTGTTCAAACAGGCGTTTTCGTGCCAGTGTTTCGAACTCGGTACCAGCTTTGCCGTAATTGGCAAAGGGATGAATGGCAATGCCGCCGCGCGGTGTGAATTCGCCGAAAACTTCGATGTATTTCGGATCCATCAGGGCAATCAGGTCTTTCATGATGATGTTGACGCAGTCTTCATGGAAATCGCCGTGGTTGCGGAAGCTGAATAGGTAGAGTTTCAGGGACTTGCTTTCCACCATTTTGATGTGCGGGATGTAGCGGATGTAGATGGTGGCAAAGTCGGGCTGCCCGGTCATGGGGCAGAGGCTGGTGAATTCGGGGCAGACGAACTTGACGAAATAGTCGTTGTCGGGATGTTTGTTGTCGAATGCTTCAAGAATTTCGGGAGCGTAGCCGGTCGGATATTGGGTTTTTTGATTGCCCAAAAGAGAGATGCCTTGCAGCTCTTCGGTATTGCGGGACATGAGGGTTTCCTTAGTTTTTTAATGTGGGAGGTTTTCGAACCACGAAAGGCGGATTGTAATATAAGGGGAACTATGTTTGTGATTTTTTTGATAATTATAGTGGATTAACTTTAAACCAGTACGGCGTTGTCTCGCCTTAGCTCAAAGAGAACGATTCTCTAAGGTGCTGAAGCACCAAGTGAATCGGTTCCGTACTATCTGTACTGTCTGCGGCTTCGTCGCCTTGTCCTGATTTAAATTTAATCCACTATATTTAGCGGTTGAGCGCTGGGCTGGAAATGCAAAAAAAATGATAGGTGGGCGCGGATGTTTTGATGTGGCGGTAATGCCTTTGCAAAGCAATGCGGATTGAATTTAAACTGATTTTTAAATTTATGATTTTTCTAGTTAATTTTTCCTCATTAATCGTAAAAGTTAAAATTTTTTTGAAGTGTTTTCAGTAGTATCTCAAAAGTCATGTTTTGAGTTATAGAACTAAGGAGAAGCGCCATCTCTCTAATAAATTATGGGGTTTTCAATATAAACAATAAATTAAGTTGTCGGTAACCACAAATCTATCCTTTCTGAATACTGATTTTGTAGAGTAAGAATTCGGAATTACATACAAATTAGATGACTTATGCATAAAAAACGCCACTTGTTATCTTCTTGGACCGATTGTCAGATTTTCATTCGGAAAATAATCAGTTGAATTAGTATAGCGGCATTGAATAAGTATTTGGTATTTTGAGGCAAATGAGATTGTCATTATTTGTTCTGATTTGCAGCAGAAACAGCCAATAAATTTAAGAAGAGGATATTTATAATGAGTTTTTCACAAACCGACTTGGTCAACGCGCTGCGCCAACTTTCCGACCGCCTGCCTGAATTTTCAGAACAACAGGTAAGAACAGGGCGTCTGTTACGGGTAACAACCGAACGTCTAAGCAGTCATCTCAATGAAAATTTGAAAACTTTCGGTATCAACGAGAATTTATGGTTCGCTTTAATGGCGGTTTACGTCAGCCCTAAAAGCGAAATCCTTCCTTCGCGTTTGAGCGACTTGATGGATTTGACGCGTACCAGTGCGACCCGTCTTTCCGATGAGATGGTTGAGCGCGGGTGGGTAGGTCGTCATATCAACCAGCAAGACCGCCGCCAGATTGTGTTAAAATTGACACAGGAAGGTGAGTCTTTTATCCAGCAAGTATGGCCGCAGATTTCCAGTAAGAGCGGTGAAGCTTGGGAAGATTTTACCAATGAGGATTATACCCAGTTGCAAAATCTGTTGGGCAAGCTGTTGAACCGTTTGGACAGCTGATCTGATGCAGTAAGAATTGTGGCAGGGATAAAAGTAAAAAACGGAGTCTGCCATGAAATCAAATATTGCCAAACGGGGCATCTGCATTATCGCAGTATCTGTACTTGCAGCTTGTGCGCAGTTTGGTAAACAAGCACCGTTGGAAGAACCAACGGTGTATTCTTTGTCCGATGGTAAGTCGGCATCCCTCATTCAAGACGGATGGTGGTTGCAATTAAAAGATAACAAACTGAATCAACTGGTTGCACAAGCTATCCAGACATCAACGGATTTGCGTATTGCCAAGGCGCGTTTCGAGCAAGCACAAGCGCAGCTGGGAATAACCGAAGCCGCCGGCAAAACGCAAATCGGTATGTCCGCGCGCGGGGTCGGGATGTATGTTGCACCCAAGCCCGCATCTTCCCGTATTGATACCGACCATACATTATTGTTGGCAAACGCGGCAGTACAGGGAAGTTGGACATTCGATTTTTGGGGAAAAAACCGTGAACAGATTGCAGCGGTTTTGGGACGCCGTCAGGCAATTCTGTATGAAGCCCATCAGGCACGGATTGAGCTGGCGAATGCGGTAGCCAAGCAATATTTTATTTGGCAGGCTTTGAGCGAGCGTCAGGCTCTTGTGCAGGAACGTATCAATCTGTCAGAGAAAATGCAGCAATTGGTCTCACGCAGAATCCATGCAAACCTGATGCCCGCACAATCATTGTACCCGCTTGAATTGGCAAGTCAGCAACTTCAGTTGGAAAAAACGTCATTGGAACAACAGATTGCCAAAGTCCGACATGCTTTGGCAGTATTGATCGGTAACGTGCCGGGAGCACTTTCCGAACAAGAGCCCGGTAGGATGGGGGTGGTTCCCGTTGTGCCTGTGAATAGAATCCATGCGGATTTGTTAGCGGCCCGACCGGATATCGCGGCACAAAAATCATTATTGGAATCTAAGCTGCATACGGTTAAATCCACCGAAGCAGAGTTTTATCCCAATATCGAGTTAAAAGCCTTGGCGGGTCTTGGACATATTGATGCGTTCAATGTGGTAAGGGGTAAAACATCAGGCATGCTGGGTATTGTTCCTGCTATCAATCTTCCTATTTTTACGTCTGGGGCATTACAGTCAAAATTGGCAGGCAAACGCGCAGAATATAATGAGCAGGTGGCCGTGTACGATCAAACGGTTTTGAATGCGATGCGTTCTGCTGCGGATGCTGTTGTAGATTACCAAAGCCTGCAAAGCAAACAGTCTACTTGGGATAAAATGCTGAAAATATCCGAAAAGTCGGTTAAAAATGCTCAGGGTAGAGTGAGGGCGGGATTGGATAATGGTCTCAGCGCATTACAAAAACAAGATGATATGTTGCAAGTGAAAATGCAATTGGTGCAGTATCAATCTGAACGGTTGATTGCATGGAGCAATCTGAATGCCCAGTTGGGCGGTGGGTTTAAAACGCAATAGGAGGCTTTTCAGACGACCTCTTTCCTTTTAATTAAGTCAGTTGGCGATATTTTGGATATGCATTTAACGTTTAAATGTATGTATTCAGAATGTCGCCAATTGCTTTTTGGTTGTCAGGAATCGATATTGCTTGGATGACTTTGAAATGAATGCTTGCGTCTAATGGTAAAAAGGGATATCCAAATGGTTTTTAAATATGATTGTTACTTGATTGAGTAACGATGCGGCTATAGAATGCACCTCTGTATGTATTTTTCAGTATTGTCTATTCTATTAAAATCAATGAGATATTAGTGGGATGGGGTGCATAAGGAAAATAGTCTGTAATTACTCAGGTTAAAATGAAATCATGGATGCGAATCTAGAAAATAATGAACAATTACGCAATTCAGGGACAAAAAGTTCAAGGGTGGGGCGTAAACGCGGGCGTAATCTGGCAGTTATTACACTGCTTTTTATTTTGATTGCAGTCGGTGTGGCTCTTGCGTATTTCTTATTCTGGCAATACGAGGAAGAGACGGAAGATGCCTATGTTGCGGGTCATCTGGTGCAAATTACCCCTCAGGTCACCGGTACGGTAAGGAAGGTGATGTATGACGATACTGATGTGGTCAAAAAAGGGGATGTCTTGGTTGCGTTGGACGACAGCGATTTCCAGCTGGCATACGAGCGTGCTCAAAATGAATTGATTCAGGCAATTCGTCAGAATAAACAACAAACTGCGGTTAACTCAAAAGCAAAAGCGCAGGTTCTTTTGCGAAAAGCCGAATTGGCAAAGGCTCAGGCAGATTTGCGCCGACGTGAAGCTTTATCGGGAACGGATGCGATTTCAGGTGAAGAGTTGAGTCATGCCCGTGCTGCGGTGGTTCAGGCGCAAGCGGCTTTGAAGGCAGTGGAAGCAGAAGAGACTTCTGCACAAGCAGTTTTAGGTAATAATATCCCTCTGCGTCAACAACCTGCGGTGCAAACAGCCATCAGCCATATTAAGGATGCATGGCTGAATCTGCAACGCACCCAAATTCGCGCGCCGATGAATGGACAGATTGCCAAACGAAATGTTCAAGTTGGGCAGCGTATTGCCCAAGGTTCCCCAATGATGGCTGTGGTTCCTTTGAGCAATCTTTGGGTGGATGCTAACTTTAAAGAGTCGCAACTGCGTCAAATGAAAATTGGTCAACCTGTTGAAATGACTGCTGATTTATATGGAAATAAAGTGGTCTATCATGGCAGGGTGATGGGTTTGTCAGCGGGTACGGGCAGTGCATTCTCTCTTTTGCCGCCGCAAAATGCGACGGGGAACTGGATTAAGGTTGTGCAACGTGTTCCGGTCCGCATCAGCTTGGATGCGAAAGAGTTGCAGGCTAATCCGCTTCGTGTCGGTTTATCTATGAAGGTAAAGGTTGATATTTCAGGTGCCGGCTCAGGAAAAAACATGACGGCTGCCGCTGATAAAAATGTAGCATCCCCGGAAACTGAAGGCGTAGATTGGGCTGCCGCCGATGCGTTGATCGATAAGATTTTTGAGAAATACGCTAAGTAAAAATGTTTTCAGACGACCTTTCATGCGTTGAATTGCTGAGAATGTGGGTATTTGATAGCGAATAGATATCGAAGCGCATGAGGAAGCAAATTTGTGATGGATTAAATGTAAGGCAGAACTTTGTTTTTGGCTTGCGATGATGTGAATATTCATCAAAAGAGGTCGTCTGAAAAGGGATGTGTATCTAAGCGCAATCACTGTGCAATATATTGAATGAATAATAGCGAAGAAATATGAATTATCCGCCATTGCAGGGTGTTAGGCTGGTGCTGGTTACGTTGGCGCTCAGCCTTGCCGTTTTTATGGAAGTCTTGGATACCACGATTGCTAACGTTGCAGTACCGGTAATTGCCGGGGACTTGGGGGCGGCGACTACTCAGGGTACTTGGGTTATTACGTCATTTGCCGTGGCGAATGCGATTTCAGTGCCGCTAACCGGGTTTATGGCAAAGCGGTTTGGCGAAGTAAAACTGTTTATCGCCTCCGTAGTGGGATTTGTTTTGCTGTCGTGGTTGTGCGGCATTGCACCCAATCTTCAGGCTTTGGTGATCTTCAGGGTGTTACAAGGCTTTGTAGCCGGACCGTTGATTCCGCTGTCGCAAAGTTTGTTAATGGCATCGTATCCTCCTGAAAAACGGACATTGGCTTTGGCATTGTGGGCAATGACCGTTGTCGTCGCGCCCGTTTTAGGTCCTATTTTCGGCGGTTGGATTTCGGATAATTGGCATTGGGGTTGGATTTTCTTCATCAACATCCCTATCGGTATTATTTCTGCACTTATTGTGTGGCAGCAATTGAGGGATAGGGAAACGGAAGTGGTTAAGACGCCGATAGATTACATCGGTTTGGTCTTGATGGTGGTTGGCGTCGGTGCGCTGCAAATGATGCTTGATAGAGGTAAAGAGTTGGACTGGTTTGCCTCTGGAGAGATTATTGTGTTAGGCATCGTTGCATTGGTATGTCTGACGTATTTTGTGGTTTGGGAGCTTGGCGAGAAATACCCGATTGTCGATTTTTCTTTGTTTAGCAACAGAAATTTTACAATAGGCGTATTGGCGACCTCATTGGGCTTTATGGTTTACATGGGTACGCTCACGCTGTTGCCGCTGGTGTTGCAGTCTAATCTTGGCTATACCGCAACATGGGCGGGCTTGGCGGCTGCACCGGTGGGCTTTCTTCCTATCTTGTTGTCCCCGATTATAGGTAGATTCGGCAACCGCATTGACATGCGTCTTCTTGTTACCGCAAGTTTCTTGACGTTTGCTTTTACTTTCTATTGGCGCACTGATTTTTATGCCGGAATGAATATGAGCAATGTTGTTTGGCCCCAATTCTGGCAAGGCTTGGGTGTGTCCATGTTTTTCCTCCCGTTGACCAGCATTACATTGTCCCATATTAAATCCGATCAGATTGCATCAGCAAGTAGCCTGTCTAATTTCTTGCGCGTCTTCATGGGTGGTGTGGGTGTATCCATAGTCAGTACCATGTGGGAGCGGAGAGAAGCTTTGCATCATACGCAACTGAGTGAACAGATTAATCCATATTCGAATTTGACTGTGCAAACAGTTCATGAAATGACGAATCGGGGGCTGAGTGAACAGCAGGTTTTGAAAAATATTTCCGATGCCATTACGCAGCAAGGCTTCATTATGGGATCAAACGAGATTTTTCTGGCTGGCAGTATCTTGTTCATCGTCATGATTTCCATAATTTGGTTTGCTAAGCCGCCATTCAATGGAAGCTCATCAGCGGGGCATTGAATATCAAAAAGGTCGTCTGAAAATTTTCAGACGACCTTTGCCGTTGTAGAAGATAGTTAAGGTTAACCTGATTACTTACAGGTTTAGTTTGTCCAGGTGGCGAGCAAGAGATTGAACAATTTCTTCTGCTACCTGTAATTTCTCTTTCTCAGGGAAAGATAGTTCCTCGTCATCCGTAATAATAGTAATCTGATTGGTAGATTTTCCCATTGCCTGAGAAACGTCATTGGCAATCAGCATCGGAATGCCTTTGCGTAAACGTTTTGCCCGAGCATATTCCAAAACTTTTTCACTTTCTGCTGCAAATCCAATACAAAAAGGGGGTTTGGGTAAGGCTGCTACAGATGCCAAAATATCAGGATTGGCTTCCAATTCAAGGGTCGGGGTATCTTTTGAATTTTCTTTTTTCAATTTGTGCGGGCTGCTGTTTTTTACCTTATAGTCAGCCACAGCGGCTACGGAAATAAAAACATCCTGATCTTCAATATATTTATGAACAGCATCGTACATTTCTTTGGCGCTAATAGCCTGTTCCATATGATAGAGACCAGTTGGCAGGGGAGTTTGTAACTGTCCATAAATCAACGTAACTTGTGCGCCGGCCATTCTGCATGCGCGGGCTAGGGCAATGCCCATTTGACCGCTGGAAATATTCGTAATTCCACGGACTGGGTCAATCATTTCCAAGGTCGCGCCGGCAGTGATTAAGATTTTTTTGCCGGCAAGTATTTTCGGCTTCCATAAATCATGAATCAAATCGGCAAGTTCAACAGCTTCAGGCATTCTCCCTATCCCGATTTCACCGCAAGCCTGTTCGCCATAGGATGGCTGAAAAACCGTGATGTCGTCTGAAATCAGTTGTTGGATATTCCTTTGATTGGCAGGATTGTTCCACATCTCCACATTCATCGCCGGAGCGACTGCCATGGGGCATTTTCGTGCTGCTGCCAAATTGGTCAGTAGATTATCAGCAATACCGTTGGCGATCTTGGCAACCGTATTGGCAGTAGCGGGAGCAATTAAAAAAACATCCGCTTCTCGGGTTAAATCAATATGATTCATTCCTCTAGTCGAGTGACCATCGTGCGTATCGACTAGAACAGGATGTCCGCTTAATGCTTGAAACGTAAGGGGGGTAACAAATTCAGTGGCTGCACGGCTCATTGCTACCGTTACAGAATGTCCTTGTTTTTTTAGTAATCGGATCAACTCACATGATTTATAAGCCGCAATACCACCGCTTATCCCTAAAAGAATGTGTTTACTCATTACAGTAACTCAATCCAATTTGAATCAAATAAGTCATAATACTAACATGGATACTGTTCAAAAAAGTAACAGGGACTTATGGGTGGATGGCTTTAAGTTGTGAGTTGAAGCTCGGTATATTTGAAATTGTTTCGGATATTTATGATAAAGGTCGTCTGAAAGGGATTTCAGAAGACTTTTACTGTTGATTGAGTTTGGTTTGAGAATATTTTGAAATAAAAGTCTTTGTATTTCAGG
>CAKARM010000073.1:0-8883 GCA_916720585.1 uncultured Neisseria sp. | reverse complement strand
ACAAAGGAGAAATAGAGGAGAAACTATTAACTGACTACTCGAACCAGCTAACGAATCGAATTATCCATGAAAATAAAATTTTAGGCAAGTATTTTTCTTGTAAAATTTCTAAATTAATTCATTGTAATATTTAAGCTGTAACTCTATTTCATTAATCTTAGTACGCCACATCCAAATAAAAGTCACCCGCTGCAAACCGAATACCAAACCGACATCAGCAGCTTCCAAACCTGCCCGCCGAATCAATGTTAAAATACGCGTCCCTGTCATTCACGAGCAAAACACATCATGACCGCCGCCATCGAACACGTCCAAGCCGCCGCCTTTGATTTGGACGGCACATTATGCGATTCCGTCCCCGACCTTGCCGCCGCAGCCGAAGCCATGCGCGAATATCTCGGCATGGAGCCGCTGCCTGCCAAAACAGTAGAAAGTTACGTCGGCGACGGCATCGGCAAACTCGTTCACCGCGTCATCACCAACGACCGCGATCAAGAAGCCGCTCCCGATTTGTGGGAAAAAGGTTTCGTGTTCTACATGAAATACTACCGCGACCACTTGAGCGACTTCACCCGCCCCTACCCTGAAACCGAAGCCGGGCTGGTATTGCTCAAATCGCTGGGCATCCCGCTGGTGGTCATCACCAACAAAAACGAAATCCTCGCCGCCGAACTCTTGAAACAGCTCGGACTCGCCGACTACTTCAGCCTGATTCTCGGCGGCGACAGCCTGCCCGAAAAGAAACCCAGCCCACTGCCGCTGCAACACGCCGCCGAAGTCTTGGGCATCGATCCCGCCAACATGATCATGGTCGGCGACTCCCGCAACGACATCATCGCTGCCAAAGCCGCAGGCTGCCTCAGCGTCGGCGTTACCTTTGGCTACGGCGACATGACCCTGCTCTCGCAAGACAAAGCGACCCAACCCGACTGGATTATCGGCTCACTGCCTGAAATTTATGAAAACCTGCGACCGAAAAAAGCAGAAGACGACGAGTAATCAGTATCCTTGTTTTCAGACGACCTTTATTCCGGCTTCAAAAGGTTGTCTGAAAATAAAGCAGTGGAAATAAAAAAATTCGTCATTCCCGCGCAGGCAGCAATCCAGACCTTGATTTTTCAGAATTGTTTAAAAGTTTCATTAATTTCAAATCACTGGATTCCCGCCTACGCGGGAATGACGGAATGAAAGTTGCTTATCTCTCCTCTATCCTACGACACACAAGTCAGATTCAAGAATCTGACCTACGAATCGACCTTTTCAGACGACCTCTGCATGAAACCCCAAAAATCCCTGCGCGCCCGCGCGATGGACATTCTTTCCCGACAGGAAATCAGCCACGTCGGGCTTAAGCGCAAGCTCGCCCCGTATGCCGAAAGCGAAGAAGAATTGGAAAACGTGTTGGATGAATTTGCCGGACGCAACTGGCAATCCGACCAACGCTACGCCGAAGCCTACATCCACAGCAAAAGCCGCCAACACGGTTCCCTGCGTCTGAAACAGGCATTGGCGCAGCAAGGCATAGACGAAACCGTCAGCCGCGAATTCATGCCCGACAAAGCGAGCGAACTGCAAACCGCAGTCGCCGTGCTGCGCAAAAAATTCAAACAGCCTGCCGCCGATTTGAAAGACAAGCAAAAACAAGCGCGCTTCCTCGCCTATCGCGGATTCGATATGGACACCATCCACGCCGCGCTCAAAAGCAGTTGGGACGGAGACGATGTTTTTGAATACGGAGAAAATTAAACCGCCCTGCTTGAATCTTCCTGTCCATCGGCGTACCCTTACGCTTTTGCCACCCATTCACAACAGAGATGACCATGTCCGAAGAACAACGCAACGCCCCTAATCCGCTTTTGGAAGACGAACGCAAAAACCCCGTTTACCGACTCGGTCGGGCTGTCGCCGGATTCATGGTTATCGTATGGGCGGGCGTATTGATTTTGGTGTTTTATTTAGTATTCCGTTTTTGGTTAAACTAAATTTCTCGCACGCTCTCCATCCCATTTTTTACAACCGTTTTCACTTTGCAAAAAGGTCGTCTGAAAAATCAAATATCGATTTTTCAGACGACCTTTTCCAATTTATAGTGGATTAACTTTAAATCAGGACAAGGCGACGAAGCTGCAGACAGTACAGATAGTACGGAACCGATTCACTTGGTGCTTCAGCACCTTAGAGAATCGTTCTCTTTGAGCTAAGGCGAGGCAACGCCGTACTGGTTTAACGTTAATCCACTATATCAAAACACATTTGAGTTCAGATCAGGCAACACCATACCGGCTTAAAGCCATTCACATTAAATTATCTATCCGCTCAAAACCAACCGGCAACAGCGTGAAACAGATAAGTCATCCCGCTCCACGCCCATTTACTTACTGCAACCGTTATCCAGCCCATCAACACCAGCACAATCAAACCAAAAAAATCAGGTATATGCAGATAAAGCCAAGCCGCAACAGGTTTGCGCCAAAAATCTGATTGCTGCTGTTTCTTCTCCAAAGCCGCGTGCATAAACGGTCGCTCCAAATGCAGATCACAGTCCACATCATACTCGCTGCGCACATACTCATTGATGACTTTCAAAGTACGGCGGCTCGGCTGCAAGAAAATATCGATAAGCGTACCGACGACAGGAATCATGCCGAGCACCATATCGGCAAAAGCAAGATATACGGCAGGACGCATTTTATGATCCGGCACACCCAACTCCCGCCCCATGCGAAAAGCCTTCATCGTCAAAAAAAGCCCGGCAATATCCCCGACAAAAGGAATCAGCGACAATATGGCATCAACGCCGATTCCTTGTTTGGTAAAAGGAATGCAAAACAAACTATCCATAGTATTGGCATATTTAGCCAACTCACGCTCACGTCGGATGATTTCCTGACGCTCATAAGGTATAGGTGTGTGCTTCATCATGTTTTTATTGTAGTGGTTTAACAAAATTTAGAGCGGTATAACGTCATAGCCGTTTACAGTCATTCTTCACAAAAGCCAATTGCAGTATGGCTGTTTGTGACGCAAGGTCGTCTGAAAAGCATTTGAGTATTTTTCATTTCATCAAAGTAGCGCTTTCAGACGACCTTTGAACGCGGTCAAACTACTTTTAACACGCCTTGGTTTCTTTACTTCGGCAGCCCGGTATTCGGATCCAATCCTGCCTGCTGTGCCAATCTGCGCACCAGTTCATCGGATGGTTTTGCCGGAGCAGGACCTTCTTCAAAACGTTGGATGGCGATTTTACCGTCCCAGCTCGGCAGTTTTGCCGGGGGCAGCGGGACAATTTCGTCTAGGTCGTGAACGTTGAGTTCGGGTTTGAGATGTGCATGAGTTACAAGAAATTCACGAATAATTTTATATCGGCGTGAACGTTCTTTATCTTCAGGAATATCCCATCGTTTATAACGACTTTTAAGATTATCACTATAAAAAGCCATTCTAGTTATATGCGCCGAAGAAGTTTCCCCTGCCTTAGCTCCCTGATGTGCATAAAACACCGCTTTGTTATATGCCCCATGAACAGAAAATGCCGCAGTCATTGATTTAGCCGCATTTGCATCAGGATATATTTGCTCTGCTGCACATTGATGCATAGCATCACTAATTTTCAGTCTATACTGTTTACTTTCTTTATCCACAACTTTCATCAACAATTCACCTACCTCGTACTGCGCCTTGGCATTCCCCAAATCTGCAGCCTTGCGTAAATAAATTATTGCATCATCAGGGTCATGTTTTGGACCGTAACCGACATCAATATAAAGCGACCACCAATAATGTGCGCTGGCAGGCAGGATTTTCATCAGCTTTTCGTTCCAGTAAATACCTTCGCCACGACGTTCGCGGGTTTCGAGATTAATGTCTTTGCTCTTTAACAAGATTTCCTGCAAGGTCAGGTTTGCCTGCCAATGTCCGTTGGCTGCGGCAATACGGTAATACGGCAAATAACGGTCGAGCACTCCAGGTTTGGGCAGCCAACGGTTTTTAAAATCGTGGTAAAGGGCGTATCGGTATAGTTGATCTGCTTCCTGTGGCAAGGACGGGAACTGTTCTTTGACGCAGGTAAATTCTAAGTTCTTGAGTTTGGAATGTTTGTAAGAAGATGAACCCAAAACTTGCTTGCCCACGTCTGTTTGGGGATTTCTGACAATATCCATCGCAGACCTTGCCATTTCCCTACCAACATCGCATGCAGAAAGCAATGGCATGCTCACTAATATAGTAGATAAAAGGGACGGTATATGTTTGGTTCTCATTGTTTTTTATTGAAATAGTGTGTATTTGGTTCAAATTGTATGGGAAACCATCCCAAAGTTGGTGTTTAGATGAAGGTCGTCTGAAAGTGCGGTTTCAACAAGTTTGAAACTCAACTATTGAAAACCATGTTTCAGACGACCTTCAGGCTTTATTCCCTGTCAGCCTCTTTTATTTACTTCGGCAGTCCGGTATTCGGATCCAATCCCGCCTGCTGCGCCAATCTGCGCACCAGTTCATCGGATGGTTTTGCCGGAGCAGGACCTTCTACAAAACGTTGGATGGCGATTTTACCGTCCCAACTCGGCAGTTTTGCCGGAGGCAGCGGGACAATTTCGTCTAGATCGTGAACGTTGAGCTCGGGTTTGAGATGACCACTTTTCGATAGAAAGTTGTTAATTTGGTAATAACGCCTGGAACGTTCTTGATCCTCTCCAACGCCCCAATTGCTAAAGTCACTTTGAGGATCATTGAAAGTAAAAACTCGAGATAATACATAAGCACTAGAGGTTTCACCTGCTTTTATCGCTTGATGATAAAAATTCACGGCAGTTCCATAGTCTTTTGCATTATCAAATGTAGCTGCCATCATCCTTCCAGCCATTCCATCAGGACGGTCTTGATTTGCAGCACAAGTTTGCATTCTATTTGTTAACCCTAATCGAAAGGAATGACTTGAATCATCCTGTATCTTCATTAACAGCTCACCTACCTCATATTGCGCCTTGGCATTACCCAAATCCGCAGCTTTGCGCAGATAAATAAGCGAATCGTCTGCACCATGTTTAGGGCCGTAACCGACATCAATATAAAGCGACCACCAATAATGCGCACTGGCGGGCAGGATTTTCATCAGTTTTTCGTTCCAGTAAATACCTTCACCCCGACGTTCGCGGGTTTCGATATTGATGTCTTTGCTTTTCAGCAAGATTTCCTGCAAGGTCAGGTTTGCCTGCCAATGTCCGTTAGCGGCGGCAATACGGTAATACGGCAGATAGCGGTCGAGTACGCCCGGTTTGGGCAGCCAACGGTTTTTAAAATCGTGGTAAAGGGCATAACGATATAGTTGATCAGCTTCCTGTGGCAAAGAAGGAAACTGTTCTTTGACACAAGTAAATTCTAAGTTTTTAAGTTTAGAGGAATATGAGCCCATAACTTGTTTTCCTATTTCTGTTTGGGGATTTTTAACGACATCAATTGCAACCTTGGCTAGTTCTCTACCTATATCACATGCAGTCAGTAATGAGATGCTGATTAATATAGTGGATAAAACTTTGATTTTCATATCATCTCCTAGTCCAGATCTTGGGTGTACACTCGGCTTTTATCAGTTAAATCAAACTCAAATAATGGCATTAGTCGTTTTTGTTTATTTCTTTTTGCTGCCCTATTTTTATCCAATCTTCGCTCCCAAACTGAAAATGTGTTGTTAGCTGTTTGTGGATTGACCAGTTGCTCCTCTGGATTCATATCTTTATTACCATCTGTATGCCATCCCCAAGTTTCATACCTTATCTTGTATGAAGCAGGCTGACTTTCGACAGCTACATTTAATTCACTGTCTATCTGCATACTGCGTGTATTGATATTGGCAGAACCGAGTGTAGCGAAGGTATCGTTGATTAGGCAAAGTTTGGAATGGATATAAATTTCTTCCCAGTCTTCGGCAACCAATGTACAAATATGCACCTTGATACCTTCTTTTTCCAAATCTTCCTTCAAAATTTTGCGAAGCTCTTCAGTATTTTTTGTCTTTTTGACTTTCTCCGCCAACTCCCTCTCTTTGACTTCCCTATCGTTCAGACCTTCAATAGGTTTCAACGGCGGAGGAGGCAAAATAAAATCGGGCAGGATTTTGCGCCAAATACTGTCTGCGGAAAGATTGGGGAACATGCGTTGTATTGCATTGCCATACCCTGCCTGCTCCAAAATACGTTCACGTGCAACAGTAGGCATAACATCACGACGCCCCAAACTTGCAAGCATACGTTCAGTATTGATCATTCCCGGTCCTAACCCTTCTTTAGAAGAATTGGTAACCACAAAGACACAAAGAGGTTGCATCCCAGAAGCATCAATCCCAAAACGTTCGGCAAAGTTTTTACGTTCTTTACAGCTATCGCGTAATGCCTCAGCAAATGGAGGGAAGCGGAAATACTGGTTTTCAAAATAGATATAGGAAGTCGCCATTTTGAAATTTTGATTATATAAAGCCAGTATGTTTTCTTCCTGATATTCGGGCTGTGTACGCAGAACTTGAGCATATAGCAACTCTGTTTGCGAATCGTCTTTTTCAACGTTTTGGGGCTTGAACTGTTCACGCTTCACACGTTCAACCGGCTCTATTTTATCCATCCGGTTTTGGTAATAACCGTTGTCTTCGATTGCTTTATTCCAACCTTGAACAAAATTGGCATCAATGTCGTACAACACTTTCCCTGTCAACTTACAGGAGATATCCTGACGCGGCGTACCAAAAAATGCACCTGCGCTTGGATCACGTCCGCGCATTTGACTTTCTTCTATATTTTCTAACTTTTCCAGCTCTACGACTTCTCCTGGACCTTTTCTGCTCGTTGTATAGGTTTTATACTCATCAGGCAAAGCATAGTGGTCACTAGTATCCCAATAACGGTCAAGCATATTGTGCCCCATCACAAAACCAACTGCCGATTTTGGATCGGTATAGTCAATCATGACGCTTTTTTGATGATGGGTTGGTGTAAATCTCAATACGTCTTTGGTTAAAGCGGACAGTCCTTTATCTTCAAAGGGGAAATCTTTCGGGAAAATTGCGGGATTGATTTCTCGAGGAAGAAAAGAGACTTTTTGCTTCCGATTTTTATAATCCTCTTGGTTG
This sequence comes from uncultured Neisseria sp., assembly GCA_916720585.1. GTDB lineage: Bacteria > Pseudomonadota > Gammaproteobacteria > Burkholderiales > Neisseriaceae > Neisseria. The sequence continues at coordinate 1,766 of CAKARM010000073.1, read as the reverse complement.
CGCAGACGCATAAAAGCCATTGTATTAGGATATTTCTTTTCGTTTCGCAATAAGAAATAGTAATTCATACAATTGACGTAATTACGGAATAAATTGAAATTAAAAAATAAATCCCAAATACTTTCTAGGTCGTCTTTTAATCCGCCCAATTTCTCTAGACGACTTGTGACACTCCCCTTAACTTGATCGATTAGGTGGACCGGTTCTGTTCCCTTAACTTCTTCTTTTACTTTTGCAAACAACTTATCAAATAAGGCAATACGCAAGTCATCAACATCGTTTACCGGACCGTTACTGTTAAGGCCTGTAACCTTGGACACAACACCAATAGCGGTTTTAACTAATTTTCCATCCCTATATTCCTCATATAATCCTTGGGCGGCAGTATGCACATAATTCATCAAACGGAAATGGATTTCCTCTCTAATGCCAAAACGCATATTCCGCCATCCATCTCTCAATTCCTTAATCCAATCTGGTAATAAATGGGTATCAAAGAATTCCTTAAATTCGTCTATTCCGGTGCCAACGCTCTTTTTAACCCTCAAGACAAATCCGACAGCCCCCATCCCCAGACTGTGGAATTCATCATGCAGACTTTGAAATTCCTCCATGGTTTTGTGAAATTCTTCATCGCTTGTAATGGTATTGTAACCTTCCACGGCATCGTACCATGCCCAGTCAAAACGCCTTTGTTCTACGGAATGACTGCGTTTTCCACGATAAAATTTATGCCTCTCTCTAGAACCCATTTTATGCATGGCAACTTTAGGCTCTAGAAATTTTTCTTTTTCCAATTTCTCAAAATGGCTATAAATGTTGTCAGGTTCCAGTATAAAGTCTAAGAAATGTTCATACGCCAAGTATTCATGCATGAACAATAAAGTACTTCTGCCCGGTGTATTGTCTTCAAGAAATTTTTCTGTTGCAAAAGGGTTTGTCTGCCAACATAGTATTTTGACATCTACATTGTTCTGTATGAACTTTTCCATCAACAACTCGCCAATAGGCGCACCTGCCAAATTCACCCCCCTTTTAAAATACATGGAAGGTTGGAAACCCCAACAGACTATCTCTACACTTTTTTTTGCTTTTTCGATCGAGTCATACAGCTCGCCGAATGCGACTTCTCCGTTTACCAGCGAAAGAAAAGTAGCTTGCTCGGCAGAAGGTACATTTTTATTCCCTCCTTTACCGACAAACCAGCTTTCGGCTACTGTAGATTTTTTTTGAGTAATCGGCATTTGGCCATTCTTGGGCTTAGACTTACTTTGTGTTTTTGAATCATTTGGCATCGTTATTATCCGTAAAAATTCCTTGAACTAATTTGGCGTATTCTTCAACTTCCGGATTTGCACTTCCCGGGAAGAAACCTTTGCTGGTGTATTTATCTTTTCCTTCACATTTCTTGACAACTGGCAAATGGAATACCCGGCCATTGGCAAGCTCTACCTTATACTTACCTGTAGTCAATTCATGTTCTATTTCCAACTCACCCTTCGCATTGAGTATCCCTTTCATTTTTTCTACACCGTCCGCAAATAAAACATAAGGCATACCGGCAAAACCTCCGCCCCCATGAGCCGATTGTCCCACCTTCAATTTCAAAGGAATTTTAGGTATTGTTTTCGGCCATGATGGATGGTTGTAATTCATACTGGCAGGCCCCGTCACCTCCAACGGCGCCTTCACCCTAACCAGCTTCGGACTGCCAATCTCAATTTCTCCATTTGAGAATTTGATGTATGCGCCTTTACAGGTAATTA
>CAKARM010000072.1:0-8904 GCA_916720585.1 uncultured Neisseria sp. | reverse complement strand
CAGCACCGACAACTTCGCCGCCAAACGCATGAACCGCAACATCCAACGTGCGCTGACAGGGCAAAGTGTGGATGATATTTGACGACAAACAGTTTCAGACGACCTCGAAGGATACAAAGGTCGTCTGAAAAAATTCAAACACTATTTTTCAGACGACCCCATCCCATGCAAAACCCCTCCATCCCCCAAGACTGGAACGTCTATTTCAGCCGCATTGGCGACGCCCCCGCCGCCTTACGCATCAACCTTGCCTTAATCGAAGTCGCGCCGCTGGCAGAGTATCCGCAGCATGTGCGCATCAGCATGAAATTGGAACAAACCAACGAACACGGCTTCCCGACGCCCGAAGAAAGCGAAGCGGTTTACGACATCGAAGACCAAATCGACCGACTGGCGGGCAACGACAACATTCCCGCAGGCATAGTCACCACAAACGGCGCGGCAAATTGGCATTTTTACAGCCGCGATGCCGAAACCTTCACCCAAGCCTGCCGTACCTTGCTGACACAAAACGACCGCGTTTGCGACATCACAATCAGCGAAGATGCCGAATGGTCGTTTTATCAAGAATTCCTGTATCCGGACAGCTACGAGTTACAAGCCATCCGCAACGAGCAGGTTTTACGCCGTTTCCGACAAGACGGCGACCGCCTCGATAAGCCCCGCCCCATCGACCACTGGCTGTTTTTCCATACCGAAACAGACCTGAACGTCGCAGCCGCCAAAGTCGGCACATTAGGCTATACCGTCAGCGACAGCGGCCGCATCGAGCAGGAAGAAGACCACCCGAGCTACCGCCTGCAACTTTCCAAAAACGCTCCGCTCACCGACATCGACAACGACACATGGGAGTTGATCGATATCGCCCACGAAAACAACGGCGACTACGACGGCTGGGGCAGCATATTAGTCCAATAAAGCATCAGGTCGTCTGAAAACACACCGGCAGCCCCTTTCAGACGACCCGCATCCACTTTGACCTTAGGAGAATCCCATGAGCGAATCCATTGTTTACGGTATTGATCAGGAAAATGAACTCATGAACCGCGCCTTCGAACAGGCACGTTCCACATTCAAATATTTCTGGCGCGAGCTGTATTGGGAAAACCGCCGCATCATACCCGCCTTAGATTTTGCCATGGTCAAAGTACCTTTTTTCCAAGACAGCGAAGACGGCGAAATTTGCGAACATATGTGGATAAACGACATCTACTTCGACGGCCTCCACATTTACGGCACGCTGGTCAACGAACCCAACGATCTGACCAATGTAGAACAAGGCGAAAGCGTCTGCGTTCCGGTTGACGATATCAGCGACTGGATGTTCCTGTGTAACGGCATCCCCTACGGCGGCTTCACCGTACAGGCAGTCCGCATCCAAATGACGCCGCAAGAGCGCGCAGAACACGATGCCGCATGGGGCATCGACTTTGGCGATCCCGAAGAAGTCTTGCTGGTTTACGAAGAAAAAGAACACCCAGAAAATTTGGACGAACATCCGATGTGCCGAAACTGTCTGGACGACTTCCGCCAACATCTGGCACAAAACCCGGATTACCTGCGCGAGCAAGACGAAGACGGCTACACACCGCTCCATCAAGAAGCCATCGCAGGCAACGCGCCCCTGGTCAAAGCCATGCTCGAATTGGGTGCAGACCCGGCCGCCACCACGCAAGAAGGACTGACCGCCCTAGACTTTGCCCGCCTTATGGACTGGCAAAACGTCATCGAGATACTCGAACCACGCCACTAAACCATAGGTCGTCTGAAAACCGAAACACACTTTCAGACGACCTGTGCATTGATGAAATGAAGCCGTCTAAAAAAGAAAGAACAGTAAAAAATGTCTAATCGATTTCGACTAATAATACTGAGAATACTAAGTGTCGTTTGGTTTCTCGTTTGGCGATTGACCGTATCTATTCTAGTCGGAAACGCTGTGTTTCATTTTTTACCACCCGAACGCGAAACTTATACTCAAGACAGCAAAGTAAACCCCTCGTTTCAAATACCCGTTCTCACAACAGGCAGCAATAGTTGTACCGTGAAACGATGGGATGAGTTCAACGCTGATAAGGACAAGATTTGCACAAAAAGCCTTAAAGACCTGAATTGCCTCCCGCATACGAAAAGCGGTTGTGATTTCAAACAGGTAAATTCTCAAGAATACAAGTTCATTTTTTATGATTTATTTAAAACACAAACCAATCACTACCGTTTGACAGAAGGACATGTAGAACCTTTATCTTATACATTAGATACACTTGACAGACGACTATCAGCAGGAATAAAAGCTACCTTAATTGTCTTACTCTTAACCTTAGCGCCTCCTTTTTACCGCCTGTGGCGACGCGACAGAAAAATTCAGGCAGCAGCCAAGAAAGCAAGAATGGCTGCACAACGTAAGGACTGACCACACTAAGCGTCATACACATCCTTAACCGGCAAAACATTATTGAGATATTTGAACCACGCCACTAAACAATAGGTCGTCTGAAAAGAAAGAATAGTAAAAATGTCCGATCGATTTCAATTAATCATACCGACAATACTGAAATTCATTTGGGCCCTTGTTTGGCGGCTGACCGTCTCTATTTCGGTCGGAAAGACTGTATCTCATTTTTTACCACCCGAACACGAAACTTACACCCAAGGCAGCAAAATAAACGCCTTGTTTCAAATCGCCGTTCGCCCAAACGACGACAGTAGTTGTGCAGTGAAACCATGGAATGAGTTCAATGCCGAGCGGGATAAAGTGTGTACGTACCGCCCTGATCAAAATGATTGCTACGTAAATTCGAAAATCACTTGCAATGTAAAACGCATCAGTACTGAAGAATACGAACTCATTTATACTGACCCCTTCTTCACAGAGGAAAGAACCAGTCATTACCGTATAACTGAAGGTCGTGTAGAACCCTTGTCTTTTACCTTCGACTCATCCTCACGCAGATGTGAAGCAGGACTACTAGCCGGCATCTTCACCCTTCTTCTGACTTTAGTACCGCTACTTTACTGCCCGTGGCGACGCCGTAGAAAAATTCAGGCGGCAGCCAAGAAAGCAAGAATGGCGGCACAACATAAAGACTGACCATACTGTAAACCGCAAAATAAACAGATTTTGTTCAATATATTGCCGCCTTAGAGATGAGTTTAAACTGTTTCAGACGACCTAAATCTTGATGAGGTCGTCTGAAAAGAAAGAATAGTAAAAATGTCCGATCGATTTCGACTAATCATGCTAATCATACTGACAATACTGACCGTCATTTGGGCTCTTGTTTGGCGATTTACCGTATCTGTTCTGGTCGGTATTGCTGTGTTTTACTTTTTACCACCGCAACACGAAACTTACACCCCAAGCAGCAAGATAAACACACAATTCAGCGTTCCCGTCCTCAAAAATGAAAATGGTGAATGTGTCTTAAAACGATGGACAGGGTTTGATTCCGTTCAGGACAAAATTTGCACACAAAGCTTTGAGGACATGTCTTGTTTCCCAATCCCCCAGACGAAAACCGGTTGCGATTTAAAACAGATAAATACTCAAGAATACAAGTTCATTGCTTATGGTACAGATCAAACAGAGACCAATCACTACCGTTTGACAGAAGGTCGCATAGAGCCTTTATCCTTTACCTGGGATTCCTTTTCCCGACGACTGGTAGCAGGACTAATAGCCGCCGGCATCACCCTGCTTCTGACCTTAGCACTACTGCTTCATCCCCGATGGGGAGGCCGCATAGACAACTGGGCTGCCGCCAAAAAAGCGAAAATGGCGGCACAACATAAAGACTGACCATACTCAATGCCGCACACTTCCTTGACCGACAAAACGTCATCAAGATATTTGAACCACCCCACTAAACAAAAGGTCGTCTGAAAATCAAAACACACTTTCAGGCGACCTTCAGGCTACCGAACATGAGACTTTGGCACCAAACCCTCATCCCGCTGCTCCCCCGCGCCCAGCTTTTGGGACAACACCGCGAATGCGCCGCCTTACGCGGAGCAGGCTGGGGCAGGCCGCACGCGACGGTGAATTACGTTTTCACCCATTCGCCTGACAAACTCTATCTGTATCACGCGCTGATTATGGAAGAAATGGAAAAACGCGGCTACAAACCCGATCCGTTGTGGAAAGACCCGCTGTACCGCGGCAAAGCGGTTGCCCCTTATGCCGCACACGATACCGAAGCCGCCGATTCGCCGATTTACCCCGAACACGATGATGCTTATCTGGACGAATGTCTGGAAAATTTAAAAAACAAAGGCATCGTGTTATAAACGTTTTCAGACGACCCCTTCATCACAAAAGGTCGTCTGAAATATAGTGGATTAACTTTAAACCAGTACGGCGTTGCCTCGCCTTAGCTCAAAGAGAACGATTCTCTAAGGTGCTGAAGCACCAAGTGAATCGGTTCCGTACTATTTGTACTGTCTGCGGCTTCGTCGCCTTGTCCTGATTTAAATTTAATCCACTATAATGACCAACCCAGCACGAGCAAACCATGAACAAAATTACAAATCTTCCGTTCAAGGAAAAAGTCAACGAACTCAATGAAAATCTCATTGCTTTTGCAGAACCGGAAACTGTATTCTGTGAAAAACAGCCATGGCTAAAAAATCATTTCCTACCCATGATGAGTATAGATTTGGGAGAATTTAAAACAGAATGGAGTGGCACAATCGTCCATCTTATCAACCCAATCGAACCTTATGAATACTATATAGGTGGCTTCACACCCGCTTACCACAATGAATTTATTGGTGAAAACTGGCTGGCTTTCCGTTTGACAGACGATAACAAATATGAATTTTTGGGAGAAGAAGGCTATTTCACCCGCAGTCCTCAATACAGAGAGAACTTAAAACAAATACTTTGCGCCGATTTCGATCCCAATGCTTTTGAAAACAAAGACATTCTGGAAACGTGTAAAGAAGAGTTTTATCAAGAAGCACTGAAGTATTTCGATGAATCTGTTCAAATCTATCAAGAGAACAAATCAGATTTTGAAAAACGAGAGGGGCGGTACGGCGACGAGCCTTACGATAATACCTATTTTGGTCTATATCTTGATAGATTAGGCGGAGTGATTAAAGGTGGAAATTGGGTAGATACTAGTCCCATTCCTCCCGCCTTCACTCTAAAAGAAGACAAGGATTGGAACGTATTCATAGAACACCAGGGCAATCCTTTCTACCATATTGCCTCATCCTCAGGATATAAATATTCCAACGGAGCAGATGACGTAATTCTGCTCTACGAACCCGTCAGCCGGATTGCATTATTTACATTCGAATGGACATAGAACACAGACTATTGTTAAACCCCACCATTATCAAACCACTCATTACAAGAGACAATAAAAATGCCCAAAATCACCGTACTCCCACACGCCGTATTATGTCCCGAAGGCGCAGTCATCGAAGACGCACCCGAAGGCAAAACCGTCCTTGACGTGCTGCTCGACCACGACATCGAAGTCGATCACGCCTGTGAAAAATCTTGCGCCTGCACCACTTGCCACGTCATCATCCGCAAAGGCTTCGACAGTTTGGAAGAGCCGAGCGAGCTTGAAGAAGACCTGCTCGACCAGGCATGGGGCTTGGAAGCCGACTCGCGCCTGAGCTGTCAGGCAGTGGTTGCCGACGAAGACTTGGTGGTGGAAATCCCCAAATACACCATCAACCACGCGCGCGAAGATCATTGATGCAAAGAGGTCGTCTGAAACGGATACAGCAATGTTCAGACGACCCCTGCCAAATTTTGAGCAAACAAAAAGTCGTCTGAAACTGCCTTACCGACCGTTTTCAGACGACCTTCCGTCAAATCGCTGCCAAATCGTTTATTTGGAACGTGGAACGACAAACCTTAAGCGCGATACTTTCATCGAAGCGACGGTTTGCGCAACAGGGTAATTTTCCACTCTGCCTTTGGCGTTCAGCATACTGAGGCTGCTGCCATGACGGGTAATGATGCTCTTAGGTTCGGGCTTCGGTGCCGGTTCGTTTTTTGCTGCTGCTGTGACGGATTTCGGCGGCTCGGGGACATATCCCGCCAAGCCGAAGCGTTTGATGATTTCGTTTGCGGCATCCATATAACGCTGTTTTGCTTCTTCGTTCTCCACCACCATATCGTCAAGCGCCACAGACACGTCGTTGCCGCAGCCGACAATGCGTTCCGCAATACGCGAATACACCATCCAGCGTTTCAAACGCAAAGCGCCCGCATCTTCGTCCGGCGCGGCGGCATCCAAAGCAATCATGCCGTAACGCTTGCCATAACGGAGGCGCAGCGAAAGCCGCTTCAGCCCCTCACTCTCGTCCAGCATCTGATAAAGCTCGCGGATAAGCAGCAGCAGGCGGTCGAACACGCCCGCTTTAGCAAGATAATTAGGATCATCGGAGGCGAGCGCGTAAATAAGTTTGGATAATTTGGCATTGAGTGCGTTGTTCATCGATTTTCCTGTTATTCATACTATAATGGATTTCTTTAAGAACCATTCCAAATGATTTGGTTGCATGACAAAGTGTAAATTTTCCTTAGTGAAAGTCAGAAAAATGTATTAACGTACGCCTTGAAAATATTACATAGGAAAATACCATATGCGATTTCAGACGCATTAATCATTGCCGACACGAATTTTCCCCAAACATTAAAACCTAAACAAGCCATCCCGAATCAAACCATTCGGACACTCCAAAAGGAACGACATCATGAAATGGACAGACACCCAACGCATCGCCGAGGAACTTTACGACCTGCACGGCGACAGCATCGACCCGAAAACCGTTCGCTTCACCCAACTGCGCGACCTGATTATGGCGCTGCCCGACTTCGACGACGATCCCGCACGCTGCGGCGAACGCATCCTCGAAGCCGTACAACAGGCATGGATTGAAGAAGCTGAGTGAGGCAACATCATTTTCAAGCTAAAAACCAAGACGTCGTCTGAAAATTTTTCAGACGACGTTTGAATGGGTTGATAGCCAACTCAAGCACAAAACATCTATTGCTTTTGCTTTACCAACAAGAATACAAGCCATTGAAATCCATTTAATTTCAAAGTATTCCCACACATCAGAATATGTATTTTCTCCCCGGCTTGCCCTCATATGAATAGAGACAAGCATAATGGCAGTTACATTAAAATAATTCATAAACTTTCTGAAAATTTTGAATTTGACTCATACAAAAGGCAAATTTATCATACAAGCCTGAAAACGTTTAAAAAAGACAACCGAGGTACACAGCCAATGAGTTACGCAAAAGAAATCAATGCGTTAAACAACAGCCTTTCCGACTTAAAAGGCGACATCAACGTTTCGTTCGAATTTTTCCCGCCGAAAAACGAACAAATGGAAACCATGCTGTGGGACTCCATCCATCGCCTGCAAACCCTGCATCCCAAATTCGTTTCCGTAACCTACGGCGCAAACTCCGGCGAACGCGACCGTACGCACAGCATCGTCAAACGCATCCAACAGGAAACCGGCTTGGAAGCCGCGCCGCACCTGACCGGCATCGACGCTTCTCCCGACGAATTGCGCCAAATCGCCAAAGACTATTGGGACAGCGGCATCCGCCGTATTGTCGCCCTGCGCGGCGACGAGCCGCCCGGTTATAAGAAAAAACCGTTTTACGCCGAAGACCTGGTCAAACTCCTGCGCTCCGTCGCCGACTTCGACATCTCCGTAGCGGCATACCCTGAAGTGCATCCCGAAGCGAAATCCGCACAAGCCGACCTGATCAATCTGAAGCGCAAAATCGATGCGGGCGCAAACCATGTCATCACCCAATTCTTCTTCGACGTAGAACGCTACCTGCGCTTCCGCGACCGCTGCGTGATGTTGGGCATCGACGTCGAAATCGTTCCCGGCATCCTGCCTGTTACCAACTTCAAGCAACTCGGCAAAATGGCGCAAGTAACCAACGTCAAAATCCCGAAATGGCTGTCGCAAATGTATGAAGGTTTGGACGACGACCAAGGCACACGCAATCTGGTGGCGGCAAGTATCGCCATCGACATGGTCAAAGTCCTGTCCCGCGAAGGCGTGAAAGATTTCCACTTCTACACGCTCAACCGTAGCGAGCTGACTTACGCCATCTGCCATATTTTAGGCGTGCGTCCTTAAAGCCGAAAACGGTTTCAGACGACCTCAGAGGTCGTCTGAAAAACAAAACGCCGCCCCATCCGCCCTATTCTGATTTACAATACCGACCGATTCGGATTGAACCGGTCCTTACAAAATCCAACTGGAGAGTTCAACATGACAACATTACATTTCTCAGGCTTCCCGCGTGTCGGCGCCTTCCGTGAATTGAAATTCGCCCAAGAAAAATACTGGCGCAAAGAAATCAGCGAACAAGAGCTGCTCGACGTCGCCAAAGACCTGCGCGAGAAAAACTGGAAACACCAAGCCGCCGCCAACGCCGATTATGTTGCCGTAGGCGATTTCACTTTCTACGACCACATCCTCGACCTGCAAGTCGCTACCGGCGCGATTCCCGCCCGTTTCGGCTTCGACAGCCAAAACCTGTCTTTGGAACAATTCTTCCAACTGGCGCGCGGCAACAAAGACCAATTCGCCATCGAAATGACCAAATGGTTCGACACCAACTATCACTACTTGGTGCCTGAATTCCACGCCGATACCGAATTCAAAGCGAACGCCAAACACTACGTTCAACAACTGAAAGAAGCCCAAGCTTTGGGTCTGAAAGCCAAACCGACCATCGTCGGCCCGCTGACCTTCCTGTGGGTAGGTAAAGAAAAAGGCGCAGTCGAATTCAACCGCCTGAGCCTGTTGCAAAAACTGCTGCCCGTTTACGTTGAAATCCTGAATGCTTTGGTTGAAGCCGGTGCCGAATGGATTCAAATCGACGAGCCTGCTTTGGCT
>CAKARM010000071.1:0-8963 GCA_916720585.1 uncultured Neisseria sp. | reverse complement strand
TTTGAGCTAAGGCGAGGCAACGCCGTACTGGTTTAAAGTTAATCCACTATATTAAACAAATCAGCACCGCATTAGCTGCACTATGTACAGAATTGCGATTGCCCTATATCGAAAACATATTAATACACCACGAAACCCAAAATTGTTTAATCACCCGGTTTTCTATTCCATTAGCAACAAAAATAGAGCCATCCCCATATAATCACAAAGTATTACTTACCGTTAAAACCAGGTTTTAAGATTTGTAAATTTGACATAGGTCAAATTATTGCAAATAATGGATTCATATAATGTTAATGTTTAGAGTATCGAATAATCGGGAACAGCCATGTCCTGCCTAAAAACGAAACACACATCAGGCATCTTGAATACGATGCTGGCGATGTTTGCCGTATTTGTCCTATTGTTTTCGACACTGCCCGCTTACGCCGAGCGTTTGCCTGACTTTTTGTCAAAAGTCCAGCCTTCGGAAATTTTTCCGGGTGCAGACCGTTATGGCAAGCCTGAAGGCAAGCCTATGGTTGCCCGTGTTTATAAGGGCGACGAGCAGTTGGGTTTGGTGTATATCACGACGGACGTGGTCAATACACGCGGCTATTCGAGCAAACCGATTGATACGATGATGGCTTTGGCCAACGACGGAACGATCGCCGGTGCGAAGCTGGTCGATCACCATGAGCCGATTATGCTTATTGGTATCCCGCAATCGCGTGTGGATAAATTCATCAATAAGTATATCGGTTTGAATTTTATTAAAAATCCACCTACTCCGGGCGTTGCCCCCGGGGACATCATCAGTGGCGCGACCGTTACACTGATGGTGATTAACGACAGTATCCAGCGTTCGTTCAAAGTTGTTGCCGGCAAATATGGTTTGGGCACTGACAAAGCCGTTCAGACGACCTCCGCCAATGCTGCGGATACGCAACAGGCTGCCGCTCCTGCGGCTCAAACCCGGCCTCGCCGCGCTGTCAATCCTGACAAACAGGACATCCAATCTTGGAATGCGCTGCTGGAACAAAAAGCCATCGGCCATCTGCACATTACTGTTGATGAAATTAACAAGCTGTTTGAAAAAGGCGGCAAAGCAGGTGTTGCCGAACACGCCGAACAAGGTGCAGGCGACGATACCTTTATCGATTTGTACACTGCCGTAGTCAGCCAGCCTTCCATCGGCAAAAGCCTGTTGGGCGAAGAAGGTTGGAAAAACCTGCAAAACCGTCTGCAACCGGGTCAACAAGCTGTCTTGGTTGCTGGTGAAGGTCGTTATTCTTGGAAAGGTTCGGGCTATGTCCGCGGCGGTATTTTCGACCGTATCGAGATGATTCAAGGCGAAAACAGCTTCCGCTTCACCGACGCGCAACACGAACGCTTGGTTGATTTGGCAGCCGAAGGTGCGCCCCACTTTAAAGAAGTATCTTGGTTTACGATTCCCGAAGGTGTGGAATTCGATGCTGCCGAACCTTGGCGTTTGCAGTTGATGGTTCAACGCGTACTGAGCGTAAACGACAAAGCGTTCGTAACCGCCGATTTGGATTACGAGCTGCCTCAAGGTTACTATGTCGATGACCCGAAAGCACCGCCTGTCGAAATCAGCGCGCCAGTCGAACCGGCAGCCGCCCCTGCCGCCGACCAAGCTTCAGACACCAAAGGCATAGCCGAAGAAGCCTCTGAAGCCTCTTCAAACGACGGTGCATCCAACCAACTCTGGAAACAGGTGTGGAAAGCGAAACAAGGACAAATCGCCGTAGTCGGCATCGCATTGACCATCCTGCTTTTGGTCTTCCTGTTCCAAGACTGGATTGTCCGCTATGAGAAATGGTACGACCGCTTCCGCCTGGTATTCCTGACATTTACCCTGTTCTATATCGGTTGGTACGCTCAGGCGCAACTGTCGGTCGTCAATACGCTGACACTGTTCTCCGCCATCCTGACCGAATTCCGTTGGGACTTCTTCCTGATGGATCCGATTGTGTTCATCCTGTGGCTGTTTACCGCCGCAACCATGCTGCTGTGGAACCGCGGTACATTCTGCGGCTGGCTCTGCCCCTTCGGTTCGCTTCAAGAGCTGACCAACCGTATCGCCAAAAAATTGGGCGTGAAACAGATTACCGTGCCGCACCTGCTGCACACGCGCCTGACTGCGATTAAATACGTCATTTTCTTCGCATTGTTGGCAATTTCCCTGTACGATTTGGGCACGGCGGAAAAATTCGCAGAGGTAGAACCCTTTAAAACGGCGATTATTTTGAAATTCGTCCGCGAATGGTGGTTTGTCGCGTTTGCCGTTACCCTTTTGGTTGCCGGCCTGTTCATCGAACGCTTCTTCTGCCGCTATCTGTGCCCATTGGGCGCGGGCATCGCCCTACCCGGCCGCTTCCGCGTATTCGACTGGCTTCGCCGCTACAAAATGTGCGGCAACCCTTGCCAAATCTGTACGCACGAATGCCCCGTTCAGGCGATTGCACCGGAAGGCGACATCCATCCGAACGAATGTATCCAGTGCCTGCACTGCCAAGTCATGTATCACCATGACACACGTTGCCCGCAAGTTGTGGCAACCAACAAGAAAAAACAAAAACAGGCGGCGGCAAAAGCCGACCCCGAAACCGCATCTGCAAAACAGCAGCCTGGGGAGCAGGTTGTGCAGTTTGTGAAAAAAGAAACCGCCCCTAAAGCCGGCGAATAATCTGAAACCCTAAAGAAATACCGGGTCAACCGTACCCACACTTATAAACATAAATACGTTTTTTCAATCGGCAGGTCGTCTGAAAACGCCGGCTGCCGAATTTTATCCAAGGAGTGTTGTATGTCAGACGAAAAATTAGAACAAAACGGCTTAAGCCGTCGTTCATTCTTAGGTACTGCCGCCGTTTCAGGCGCAGGTATTGCCGGCGCCGGTCTGTTGGGTTTGGCGGGCTGTTCCAAAGAGGGTGGCGATAAAGCCGCCGCTTCAGGTGCTGCGCCTGCCGCCAAAACCGAGTCTCATGCCTCTGCCGAACCGGGCAAACAGACTTCCGAAGTCGGTCCGGGCGAACTCGACCAATACTACGGCTTCCTCTCCGGCGGCCAATCGGGCGAAATGCGCTTGATCGGCGTACCTTCCATGCGCGAACTGATGCGTATCCCCGTGTTCAACATGGACAGCGCGACCGGTTGGGGCCGTACCAACGAGAGCCTGCGTATTTTGAATGAAAAAAATACGCCGGAAACCAACCAATTCCTGAAAGACAGCGGCCTGCGCTGCTACCCTAACGGCGACTTGCACCACCCTCACTTGTCGTTTACCGACCAAACTTACGACGGCCGCTACGCGTATGCCAACGACAAAGCAAACAACCGCGTTTGCCGCGTCCGCCTGGACTTCATGAAAACCGACAAAATCACCGAAATCCCTAACGTTTCCGGTGTACACGGTCTGCGTCCGCAACGTTATCCGAAAACCGGCTATGTCTTTGCCAACGGCGAACACATCGTACCGGTAAGCGGTGTGGGTACTTGGAACGACGCCAAAACTTGGAATGCCGTTTATACCGCCATTGACGGCGAAACCATGGACATCGCATGGCAAGTATTGGTGGATGGCAACTTGGACAACGGCGATGCCGACTACCAAGGCAAATACTCCTTCTCCACCTGCTACAACTCCGAACGCGCCCTGACCGTACAAGGTGCTTCTTCCAACGAGCAAGACTGGTGCGTAGTCTTCAATCTTGCCGCCATCGAAGAAGGCATCAAAAAAGGCGACTTCAAAGAAGTCAACGGCGTGAAAATGCTGGACGGCCGCGCAGAAGCCAATTCCCCTTACACCCGCTACATCCCCGTGCCGAACTCTCCGCACGGCTGTAACGCTTCCCCTGACGGCAAATACATCATGCTCAACGGCAAACTGTCTCCGACCGTTACCGTATTGGACGTCAGCAAACTGGACGATTTGTTCGCCGGCAAAATCAAAGAGCGCGACGTGGTTGTCGCCGAACCCCAACTGGGTCTCGGTCCTTTACACACCGCGTTTGACGGCCGCGGCAACGCCTACACCACGCTGTTTATCGACAGCCAAATGGTTAAATGGAACATCGACGACGCCATCAAAGCCTACAAAGGCGAAAAAGTGGATCCGATCAAACAGAAACTCGACGTCCACTACCAACCCGGCCACAACCATACGACCATGGGCGAAACCAAGGAAGCCGACGGCAAATGGCTGGTATCTTTGAACAAATTCTCCAAAGACCGCTTCCTCAACGCCGGCCCGCTGAAACCGGAATGCGACCAGTTGATCGACATTTCCGGCGACGAAATGCGCCTGGTACACGACAACCCGACCTTTGCCGAACCGCATGACCTGTGTCTGGTTGCCGCTTCCAAAGTCAACCCGAAAAAAACCTGGGACCGCAAAGACCCATGGTTCTGGCAAGACGCTGTGGAACAGGCGAAAAAAGACGGTGTCGAGCTGGAAAAAGCCGCCAAAGTCATCCGCGAGGGCAACAAAGTCCGCGTATACATGACTGCCGTTGCGCCTGCGTACAGCATCCCGCAATTCGAAGTCAACCAAGGCGACGAAGTAACCGTATATGTGACCAACGTCGAAACCATCGAAGACTTGACCCACGGCTTCACTTTGGAAGGCTACGGCATCGCTATGGAAATCGGCCCGCAAGCTACCCAATCGGTAACCTTCAAAGCCGTCCGTCCGGGCGTACACTGGTACTACTGCCAATGGTTCTGCCACGCCCTGCACATGGAAATGTCCGGTCAAATGATCGTTAAACCCCGATAATCGGGTTTGACGGTTTATCACTGACTTAACGGAAAGGTCGTCTGAAAAAACTTTCAGGTCTTAGCGAAACCCGCTGCCCTCGTTTTCAGACGACCTTTTATAGCAGAACCGTTTGGACACAACAGACTGTTCCGCTATAAAACAAAAACACGGCCCTCACAAGCAGGCATCACCGTGCCGATGCACACCGCACGAATCAGAGGAACTCCATGCACACACCCCAATTCAAAACATGGCGACGCGCTGTCCTGACATTTATGTTCGGCGGCATGATTCAGACGACCTTTGCAGCCACCATCGACGTTTCCCCTACCGACAATCTCCCCGAAGTCATCGCGCGCGCGCAGGCAGGCGATACGCTCAAGCTCGCCTCCGGCACTTACAAAACCAAACTGCTTATCGACAAACCCATCACCATCGAAGGCCCAGCCGACCGCTCCGCCAAAATCGAAGGCGACCGCACCGGCCGTACCATTGCCGTCATCGCCCCCGACGTTACCCTGCGCAACCTCACCGTCACCCGTTCCGGCATGAGCCTGCCTGCCATGGACGCCGGCATCTACCTCGAAGAAACCGCCCCCCGCGCCTTAATCGAACACAACAACATCCTCGACAACTCCGTCGGCGTGTATATCCACGGTTCTGCCGAATCCATGGTGCGCGAGAACAAAATCGTCGGCGACTCCACCCTGCGCGTCAACGAACGCGGCAACGGCGTAACCGTCTGGAACGCCCCCGGCGCGCAAGTCGTCAGCAACGACATTTCCAAAGGCCGCGACGGCATTTTCTCCAACACCAGCAAAAACAACACCTATAAAAACAACCGCTTCAGCGACCTGCGTTTCGCCGTCCACTACATGTACACCAACGACAGCGAAGTCAGCGGCAACATTTCCGTCGGCAACAACATGGGCTACGTCTTAATGTTTTCCGACCGCCTCAACGTGTACGGCAACATCGCCGTCGGCAGCCGCGACCAAGGCATCATGCTCAACTACGTCAACTATTCCGATATCCACGACAACATCATCAACAAAGCCGGCAAATGCGTTTTCGCCTACAACGCCAACTACAACAAAATCGTCGCCAACCATTTTGAAAACTGCGAAATCGGCATCCACTTCACCGCCGCCATCGAAGGCACCACCCTTTCCGACAACGCCTTCATCAACAACGAAAGCCAAGTCAAATACGTCAGCACACGTTTTCTTGACTGGGGCGAAGGCGGACGCGGCAACTACTGGAGCGACAACAGCGCGTTCGACCTCGACGGCGACGGCTTCGGCGACAGCGCGTACCGCCCCAACGGCATCATCGACCAAATCATCTGGCGCGCGCCCGTTTCCCGCCTCCTGATGAACAGCCCCGCCATCAGCATCGTCAAATGGGCGCAATCGCAGTTCCCCGCCATCCTCCCCGGCGGCGTGATCGACAGCAAACCGCTGATGAAGGCAGGCAGCAACAAAACCACCACCAAATACGAAGCCATGAAAGAACAACTGTTGCAAGAAGCCAAAACCCATCAGTCCGAATGGAGCGATGCCGAAAACGGCTCATTGAACTAAGCAGGACCGGCAAACACATCCCGCAACGTCGTCTGAAAAGTTTTCAGACGACCTTGAAACCCCGCCGCAGCAAGGTTTTGCCCCTCATTGCCGTACCAACGGAAATCCGCCGCAAATACGGTGCAACCCGCAACGCAGGCAACAGTCGAAAACACCACCCCATAACAAACGTCGTCTGAAACCCTTCTCCCCTTTTTCAGACGACCCCATACAAAGAACGCCCTTTTCAGACGACCCTCAACGTCGTCTGAAACCCATCCACACAAGGAAGCACTCATGAGCGCACACCATGTCGAATTGAGAAACGTAACCAAACGCTTCGGCGCACAAAAAGCCGTCAAACAAGTCGATTTAGTCTTGAAGGCGGGGGAAAGTGTCGGTCTTGCCGGACACAACGGCGCAGGCAAGTCCACGCTCATCAAACTGATACTCGGGCTGATTACCCCCACCGAAGGCGAAGTCATGCTGCTGGGTGAGCGCACAGGCAGCAAAGCCGGCGCACAGTTGCGCAGCCAAATCGGCTACCTGCCCGAAACCGTCGCCCTGCACCCTTCCCTCAGCGGCATCGAAACCCTCAATTTCTACGCCAAACTCAAAAAACAGCCGCTCACCAAAAACCACGAACTCCTCGAGCGCGTCGGCATTTCCCAAGCCGCCCGCCGCCGCGTCGGCACCTACTCCAAAGGCATGCGCCAACGCCTCGCCCTCGCCCAAGCGCTGCTGGGCGAACCCAAAGTATTGCTGTTTGACGAACCCACCACAGGCCTCGACCCCGCCTCGCGCCAAATGTTTTACGAAGTCGTGCGCGAACTCAACGGACGCGGCGCCACCGTCCTCCTCAGCACCCACGCCCTCGCCGAACTCGACGGCCACGCCGACCGTATCGTCGTCATGAAAAACGGCGTCAAAGTCGCCGACGGCAGCATGGACGAGCTGCACGTCCAAAGCGGACTTCCCCTCACCGTCAACATCCGACTCAAAGCCCCGCGTCCGTTAAGCGGACGCTGGCAGCCGCTTTCAGACGACCTCAGCTATCAGGCGCAATGTCAGGCTGAAGAACGCATGGCATTACTCAGCGAACTGGGCAACCTGTCCGACCTCGCCTACCTCGACATCCACACACCCACACTCGACGACATGTACGCACAATTCTTAAAAAGGGAGGACGTATGAACCCCGTTTGGATTATCACCGGAAAAGAAGTCCGCGACAGCCTGCGCAACCGCTGGGTACTCGCCGCCTCCGTCCTGCTCGCCGCCCTTGCCCTCTCATTGGGCTTCCTCGGCAGCTCGCCGACAGGCTCGGTTAAAGTCGATCCGCTGACCGTAACCGTCGTCAGCCTCTCCAGCCTGTCCATCTTCCTGATCCCACTCATCGCCATGCTCCTCTCCTACGATTCCCTCATCGGCGAAATCGAACGCGGCACCATGGCGCTGCTGTTGAGCTACCCCGTTTCCCGCAACCAAATCCTTGCCGGAAAATTCATCGGACACCTCATCATCCTCGCCCTCGCCACCACCGCAGGCTACGGAATCGCGGGCATCACGCTCCAACTCGCCAACGGCAGCTTCGACATCGCCGCATGGAAACCCTTTGCCCTGCTGATTGCCGCCAGCGTCATCTTGGGCGCAGCATTCCTGTCCATGGGCTACCTCATCAGCGCGAAAGTCAAAGAACGCGGCACCGCCGCCGGTATCGCCATCGGCGTTTGGCTGTTTTTCGTCGTCATCTTCGACATGGCGCTTTTGGGCATCCTCGTCGCCGATACCCAGCAAACAATCACCGCACCCGTCGTCGAAACCGTCCTCCTTTTCAACCCTACCGACATCTACCGCCTGCTCAACCTGACCGGTTACGAAAACACCGCCATGTACGCAGGCATGGCAGGTTTGAGCGAACAAATCAGCCTGACCATGCCCGTATTGCTGACCGCGCAGATATTATGGGTTATTATTCCCCTTATCTTGGCAGCAAGAATTTTTGGAAAGCGACAAATATGAAAAAGATTTTACCTGCGCTCCTCGCCGCCCTGCTCCTGAGTGCCTGTCCTAAAGAGGATGACACCCCGCCGCCTGAGCCTCAGCAAATCAGCGACCGCGCCGTGGGGCACTATTGCAGCATGAACCTGACCGAACACAACGGCCCCAAAGCCCAAATCTACCTCAACGGCAAACCCGACCGCCCCGTCTGGTTCTCCACCATCAAGCAGATGTTCGGCTACACCAAGCTGCCCGAAGAGCCTAAAGGCATCCACGTCATCTACGTTACCGACATGGGCAAAGTCAAAGACTGGAGCAAACCCAATGCCGACACCGCATGGATAGACGGCAAAAAAGCCTATTACGTCATCGAAAGCGGCTTTATCGGCGGCATGGGTGCGGAAGACGCCCTCCCCTTCGCCGACAAAGCCCAAGCAGAGAAATTTGCCAAAGAAAAAGGCGGCCGCGTCGTCAGCTTCGACGAAATGCCCGATTCCTACATCTTCAAATAATCCCTTCTCATCAAAAAGGTCGTCTGAAAACCTTATCCATCAGGTTTTCAGACGACCTTTTTATATACTTTTTATATAGTGGATTAACTAAATCAGGACAAGGCGACGAAGCCGCAGACAGTACAGA
>CAKARM010000070.1:0-8963 GCA_916720585.1 uncultured Neisseria sp. | reverse complement strand
ACTCGTTTCCCTGCTCGGCCCTTCCGGCTGCGGCAAAACCACGCTCCTGCGCATCATCGCCGGACTGGAAAACGCCGACGGCGGCAATATTCTCTTTGACGGGCAAGACGTAACCGCCAAGCATGTGCGCGAACGCAAAGTCGGCTTCGTGTTCCAACACTACGCCCTCTTCCGCCACATGAACGTATTTGACAACGTCGCCTTCGGTTTGACCGTATTGCCCAAGTCCGAACGCCCGTCCAAAGAACAAATCCGCACCAAAGTCGAAGAATTGTTGAAGCTCGTTCAGCTCTCGCATTTGGCAAAATCCTATCCGCACCAGCTCTCCGGCGGCCAACGCCAACGCATCGCCCTCGCCCGCGCCCTCGCCGTCGAACCTAAACTCCTGCTTTTAGATGAACCCTTCGGCGCGCTGGATGCCAAAGTGCGCAAAGAATTGCGCACCTGGCTGCGCGACATCCATCACAACCTAGGCGTAACCAGCATTCTGGTTACCCACGACCAAGAAGAAGCCCTTGAAGTTTCCGACGAAATCGTCGTCATGAACCACGGCAAAATCGAACAAACCGGCAGCGCCGAAGCCATTTACCGCAAACCCGAAAACGCCTTCGTTACCGAGTTTTTAGGCGAAACCGACGCATTTGAAGGACGCATCGAAAAAGGCATTTGGTACTACAACAGCTTCGCGTGGAAATTGGACGCGCACTACAAATGGCAGGAACAAACCGCCACCGGCTACATCCGCCCGCACGAATGGCAGATCGCCGCCGAACACGAAACCCCGATGATCCGCGCCGAAATCGAAAAAATCCACGCCGTCGGCGCACTGACGCACGTTTTGGTGAAACACGGCAAACAGGACGTACATATCACGCTCGCAGGCAGCGACGCGTCAAGACTGGATTTGTCCGCAGGGCGGGAATTGGCATTGGCGCCGAAACAGGTTTATGTGTTCTCGCAGAACGAGTTGATTGAATATTCGATTTGATGGAGGAGAAAAGCAAAAGGTCGTCTGAAAACAGGTTTTCAGACGACCTTTGCTTTATCCGAACGGCTTAGAATTTGTATTCCACCTGACCGCGCAAGACGTTGACGTCTTGTCTGCTTGAGCCGGCAGTCGGGGTAACTTGTTTACCCGCCAAGTAAAAGCCTGACACTTTCCAGTTTTTCCAAGGAACGTAGGTTGCGCCGACTTGTACGCCTTGTACGTTTTTACTGTAGTCTTGTACGGAAGATACGCCCGAAAGTGCGCCGACGCGGCGGTAGTTCAGGAAGACGTCGTAGGAATTGCGGACTTTCCAGTCGGCGAGTTTGTAGCGGACTTCGGTGAACACGCCGTCGTTTTTGATTTTTTGTCCTGCGTCGTTATAGGCTTTGATGTTGGACTTGCTGACCGCCGCCATCCAACGCCAATCGTCGTTGAATTTGACATCCGCGCCGATTTCGCCGAAGACGGCGTTTTTCTTCGCACCGCGCACGTCTATGTCTTTCATGTAGCTGACGGTTGCGCCGACGTTGATGTTTTCGTTAATCGGCAGGCTGCTTTGAATGGCGGCGAAGTGTTTGCGGCGGCCGCCTATGCCCCATGCGTTGTCGTTGAGGTTGCCGGTAAAGCGGCCTGCGTAAATTTTAGTGGGCAGGGTTTTGTTGTCAAAAAAGATTTCGCCGCCGGTTACTGCGGTATCCCAAACGCGGCCATATGAGGAGAATGCGCCGAATTTACCTGCTCGGGCTTTGATGCCTTCGGTAATCGAGCCTTCGGCATACAGTTTGTTCACGGGAACATCATGGTCGCCGTTGAATTTGCCGGTTTTCAAGTCGATGTTGGGTTCGATTTGGGTTACCAGTTTCCAGTCTTTATAAAGTTTGGCGCGCAACCAGAATTCGGCGTTGAAATTGGTATTGGAGGCGTCGGGCGTGGGATTGGTGCTGCTGTTGTTGGCATTGATGTCTTTGGTGTCGGCACGGACGCGGAATGTTCCGTTTACGGTCAGCAAATCGTTGAAAATGCTGATTTTGTCTTCGTCTTTGCGGATGACGCTGCCCGAATTGACGTAATCGCTCGTCGTTGCCAATGCGGCGGCATCGCGCTCTACGCTAGCGGTTTCTGCAAATGCGGTGGGTAATGCCGCCAAGGCAGCGCATACAACGGCAAAGTTTTTTTGGATGTTCATGCCAATCTCCGATTGAAGGGTAAAAGGTATTTTTAACAAAAATTCCTAATCAATATTTGTTAGAAATTTACTAATTTTTGTAATCGAACGGCTGTAATCCTATGAAAGACGGCACAAACCGTCAAGAAGATTTAGAGTATTATGCTTATTTCCAAACTGATTTTGACGCATATCAATAGAGAAAGGTCGTCTGAAAACTCCCGGCAGCATCCGTTTCGTTTTCAGACGACCTTTAGGGTTTGATTCAAGCTTTCGGCACGAACATCGCATCCAAGATTTCGCCCAATGCCGTGCGGCGGGTTTTGCGGGTCTCCACCGCCAGCCGCCATTGTTCTTCATTTCCCCAAAAGACGAAGCGTTCCCGCGCGCGGGTGATGGCGGTGTAGAGCAGCGCATTGTTTAAGCCCGACAGCGTGTCATCCCCGCCCTGCTCTATTTTCCCCGACGGCGGCAGCAGCCAGACTTCCCGATATTCCGAACCCTGGCTTTTATGCACAGTCATGGCGAACGCGGAATCAAACTGCGGCAGGCGGCTGATGGCGATTTTTTTGAAACCGTCCGCATTCGGGAAATACGCCGCCAAGCCGTTCGCCGATTCCGCGTCGGGCATAATCAGCCCGATGTCGCCGTTGAACACTTCCAGCGTATAGTCGTTGCGCGCAATCATGATGATTTGTCCCGCGAACCACGGCGTATCCGCGCCCGCCCGATGTTTGCGTTGCAGATAACGGCAATACTCTTCGTTGAACGCCTCCGCGTCCTGCCGCCATGCCGCCAAAACGACCACATCCGCCGCGTGTCCGAACGCCAGCGCCACATCGTTTTTATCGACTGCCTGCCAGTATTTTTCGTGTTTGCGGTAAAGCAGCTCCGCCTGCTGTTTCAGACGACCTTCGCGGATTTCCAGCTCGTCGGGGAACAAGGCAAACTGCGCCCAACCTTCCCCGCTCTTGCCCGATACGACCGCCCTAGCCAGACAGCCGATGCCGCTGTCTGCGCCGAAACGGTGGCTGACCTTCAGTTGCGCGACGTTTTGCGACAAAGCCGGCGGATTTTCCTCCACGGGGAAACCGTGTTCCGGCAGATAAATACTCAGTTGCTCCGCCGTCTCCTTATCCAAAACCGTCTGTCTCGACAACGCCGCCAATACCGCGCCGACGCCGACCGAGGGCAGTTGGAACTCGTCGCCCAAAAAAATCACGCGGCAGCCCGACGGAATCGCACGCAGCAAGTGAAGCAGCAGGGAAACATCCAACATCGAAGCCTCATCCACCACCAATACATCTAAAGGCAGCGGGCGGTTGCCGTCAAACGCAGGCAGCATTTGCGGCGGGCGCAGTTTCAAAAGGCGGTGGACCGTCTGCCCTTCCAGCGCGGACAAATGATTGCGTACCGCGTCGGGCATCTCGAAACCGTCCACCGCCCGATGCAGCGCGCGCGCCATATGCGCCGCCGCCTTGCCCGTCGGCGCGGCCAGAGCGATACGCGGCAGGCGCGTGGCAGAGTTGGTGCAAACCAGCCCCAAAAGTTTCGCCACAGTCGTCGTCTTGCCCGTACCCGGCCCGCCCGTAATCAGCATAAACGCTTGAAGCAGGGCAAGCCCCGCCGCATCCCGCTGCCCTTCGCTGCCCTTATCGGCAAACCAACCGGACAAGTTTTGCGACGCGCTCATCCAATCCACAGGCTCGACTTCCGCTTCTGCCAAACGCTTGATTTCAGCCGCCAAATCATGCTCGAGCTGCCACATCCGCCCCAAAAACAGCTTTCTGCCCTGCAACACCAACGGCGACGCGCCCTGCCCGACCGTCGGCGCCAATCCCGCCAATTCCTCCGCCTCGCCCTCATCCAGCCAAACAAACGAATGCCCGTTCTGCAAAGCCGCAAACAGCCGCAACACATAAGGCGTCAGCACCGCAGCATGCTCCGGTACGCAACGCTCCAGCAAATGCCCGGCCGCTTGTGCGGCGGCAAGGTTCAAATCATCGGCAGTATTCTCAGCCATCTTCGTTTCCCGTATTGAAAAAAGGTCGTCTGAAAACTGTTTTTCAGACGGCCTTCTTTTGTTGACCGCTATTTGCCTTCATCTAGAAGGGATAAGGGCTGCTGTGCCTTGCGCAATTCTTCCACTTCGTCCAGCAGGCGCATAATCAGGCCGAGCGCGGGAATGCCGGCATCGAAGTCGCGGCTCAGGCGCTGGGCGCGGCGGATACGGGCAAGTTGGAAACCGCTGTACAAAGTTTGTTCCGGCCTGCCGTTTACGCTGATGATTTCTTCCTCTATCAGCTCTAGCAGCCAATCGCGGCGGCAGCGGCTGGCAGCGAGGATTTCTTCGAAAGTCAGGGTAATGTCGGTGTGTTGCGTCATGGTTTGTCCTTTCAATTTGATGCGCTTTTGCCGTCAAAGTGGGCGGCAAG
Source organism: uncultured Neisseria sp. (assembly GCA_916720585.1). GTDB lineage: Bacteria > Pseudomonadota > Gammaproteobacteria > Burkholderiales > Neisseriaceae > Neisseria. The sequence continues at coordinate 4,375 of CAKARM010000070.1, read as the reverse complement.
CTGCGCCCATGCGGCGCGGTCGGCTTCGCTTTCGGCCTTGGGAACGCTGATGCGGATGTTGAGGTACAAATCGCCCGCTTCTTTGGCCGGAATGCCTTTGCCTTTCAGGCGTATGCTTTTACCGTTTTGGCTGTTGGCGGGCAGGTTGACCTGCAAGCGTCCCGCTGCGGTGGGAACGATGATTTTGCCGCCCAATACGGCTTCCCAAGGCTTGACGTCTATGGTCTGGTATACGTCTTTTTTGTTTTTAACGTATAAATCGGGTTTGTCGTGGAACTTGATTTTCAGATACAAATCGCCGTTTGCGCCGCCGTTGTAGCCGGGCAGGCCCTGTCCCGCCAAACGGATTTGCTGGCCTTCGGTAATGCCTTTGGGGATTTTGACGTTGAGGGTTTTGGTCTGATAACCGACGCGGCTGTATTCGTCCACGGTCGGCACGTTCAGGCTTAATGAGCGCTCCGCGCCGACATAAGCGGCGTAAATATCGATACTCAGTTCGGCGTGCTGGTCTTCGCCTTTAATCGGGCCGTCCGGCCTTGCGTGCGCTTGTCTCTGACTGCGGCCGAAGCCGGCAAACAAATCTTCAAAATTGAAATCGCCTGCGCCGAAAGGTTCGCCGCCGCGGTATTCGTAGCGGAAGCCGCCGGATTGCGCGCCGCCGAACGGATTGCCGCCTGCGCTGCGGCCGTAGGGGTTGGCCAGCAATTCGTCGTATTCGGCACGCTTTTCACGGTCGGATAAGGTTTCGTAGGCGGTGTTGATTTCGGCGGTGCGCTCGGCGGCGTCAGGTTCTTTGCTGACGTCGGGATGGTATTTGCGTACCAGTTTGCGGTAGGCCTTTTTAATGGTGTCGGCGTCGGCGGTTTTGTCCACGCCGAGAATTTCGTAATAGGTTTTTTCTGCCATATCGTTCTTCCGTCTTTATCATGTTAATCATTATGCCGTATTTGCTATTTATAAGGGCGGAAGGCATAGATTCAATACTCTAGGTGCACAAATAAACGGTTAAGGCAGGTAAGTATTAAAAAGGTCGTCTGAAAACGGAAATCCGGTTTTCAGACGACCTGTATTATATAGTGAAATCAATCGGCAACAGTTACAGGGCGGCGGTTGTTCAAATCCCATAGCCGTTTGGACAGTTTTCAGGGATTTTAAAAGCCAGCTGGAACGTACAGGAGCGTTTCTATTCCGTAGTCGGCTTTGTAAGCTTTTTGCCTAATGCCCTGCTCTTCAGTTATCAAAACCTCCGTATTTAGATACAGAAATTTCTAAAATACTGCCCCCTTTACGGTAACGCCGAGTTTGATTCGGTGCTCTACCTTTACCCGGATAAATTCCTGTTCCCATTTCCATTCTAAAGTCGAAATGTTTCGGGTGGCGGGTAAATATTGCGTATTCACGCGCTTCGATTTCCGACATTATGATTTTTTTGACTTTGCCCAGCTTGGCTTCTGCATCTTTAATCTTCATGCCCGGGTGTACCCCCGAAGCCGTGTGACAGGCGGGAGAGTAGGTCTCCAAAGAATCAATTTTTTTATGGAGTTTTATAGGAGCATCAGGATCGTCGTCTCCATCTTGATGGGTGATAACCATGACGTCTTTAGACAGTGTAATGGCAACATACGCCACACCTTCGGGATCGCTTTCTCTCTCCATTTTCGCCTTCGGGAATTTCTGTTTTACCTGCTTTAAGCTCTGCCCTAGTTTAATTCCTGCGATACTGTCTTTTTCAATCAAACATTCGGCAGCGGCCGGCATGGCAAGAGCCAAAATCAACGCGCCCATGATCCCGATTTTGTGCAACATGGTTACTTTCCTATTTAATAAAAATAGGATATTAACATATCAATATCTCTATATGGCAAGGATATCGTTTCAGACGACCTATTATTATTTTGCCAATATCAAATCTTTTCGCTAAAAAGGTCGTCTGAAATCAAGGCATTCCCCATTTCAGACGACCTTTTTACCTTATCGGCGGCAATGCCAAATCAACTTTCCGTCTTCGGATTCGGCAGCAAGAAATTCAATACAATCGCCAAAATGGCGCACAAACCGACGCCGGCAAAGCTCAACGTACCGACATGAACCGCCATGCCGCCGACGCCGACCGTCAAAACCGAGCTGACAATGACCAGATTTTTCGGCTGCATCAAATCCACTTTCGCATCCACCAGCGTTTTAATGCCCAAAGAAGCAATCGTGCCGAACAAAAGCAGCATGATGCCGCCCATTACGGGCAGAGGGATGGAAGCGAGGAAAGCATTGAATTTGCCGAAAAACGCCATAGCGATAGCGAAAATCGCCGCCCAAGTCATAATGACCGGATTGCTGTTTTTCGTAATCATCACCGCGCCTGTTACCTCGCCATAAGTCGTTACCGGCGGACCACCGATCAAACCCGCCACGCATACGCCCAAGCCGTCGCCCGCAAGCGTTTTATCCAAACCCGGGTCTTTGGTGTAGTTGTTGCCCGTTACATTGCCGATGGCCATGATGCCGCCGATGTGTTCGATGGCGGGAGCGATGGCGACGGGCAGCATAAACAGTGCGGCCTGCCAGTTGACTTGCGGTGTTTCAAAATGTGGTACTTCAAACCACGGCGCAGCCGCGATGGTGGTGGTATCCACCAAGCCCATCACCAAAGCCAAAATATAGCCTGCGGCCACGCCGATTAAAATCGGAACCAGTTTCATCATGCGGCTGCCGAAAACCGACACAACCACTGTAACGGCAAACGTAAAGCCCGACAACATCAGCGCATCCGCATAGTCGATTACTTGCTTTCCGTTAGATTTGCCCATTGCCATTTCACTTGCGGCTGCGGCGACAGACAAGCCGATGACCATAATCACAGGCCCGATAACCACGGGCGGCAACAGCCGGTTGACCGTAGCCAGCCCGCGCCATCTGATCAATCCGGCAAACACGAAATACATAAAACCCGCCGCAAACAGCCCGAACATGGTCGAAGGCAGGCCCCATGTTTTAAGGGAGTAGATAATCGGCGCGATAAAGGCAAAAGAAGAGCCGAGGAAAATCGGCACTTTACGCTTGGTGACTATTTGAAAGAGCAGCGTACCGATGCCCGCCCCTAAAAGTGCCAAGGAAGGATTCAGTTTGGTCAAAAGCGGAACAAGTACCATCGCTCCGAACGCCACAAACAAAATCTGCGCGCCGGAAACCGCCAATTTAAGCTGGTTCATCAAAAAGCCTCGTCAAATCAATTCAAACGGCGGGAATTATACAGTTTCACCCCATAAATGAACATTAATTTACAAATAATCCATTAAATATTCCAAGCCCCTGAAAACAAAACTGAACTGCCCTACTCCTAACCTGCCAAATCTTCATCTGAATTACCCAAACGAAATAATAACAAATAAAGTCAGGTTTATATCCAAGCTCCAATTGACACCAGAGGTCGTCTGAAACGCTTTTTCAGACGACCTCGGTTCTCATTATTAAATAATTATCTATATAATGCCTGCCTGATACGTCCTTTCAGACGACCTCCTACATTATTCTCAGAAAGCCAAAATATGAATACCAAACAAAAAGTCATCGCCATAGACGGACCCAGTGCATCGGGAAAAGGTACGGTCGCCTCCCGTGTCGCTCAGGCTTTAGGGTTCGATTATCTGGACTCCGGCGCGTTATACCGCCTGACCGCGCTGTATGCGAAGAAACGGGATGTGGAATGGAACGATGAAGAGGCGGTTGCCAAGTTGGCAGAAAATCTGCCTGCCCGTTTTGAAGGGTCTCAGGTTTTTTTGGAAGATGAAGACGTTTCAGGACAAATCCGCAGCGAAGCAATCGGTATGGGCGCTTCTGCAGTGGCGCAGTTGCCGAAAGTGCGTGCCGCTCTTTTGCAGCGGCAGCGTGATTTTCTGACGGGAAAAGGTTTGGTCGCCGACGGGCGCGATATGGGTTCGGTTGTATTCCCCGATGCGGCATTAAAGGTTTTCCTGACCGCAGGTGCGAAAATACGGGCGGAACGCCGCGCCAAACAAATCGGCATTCCGTGCGAAGGCTTGGAATTTGAACGGATTTTATCGGACATCGAGGCACGCGACGAAGCGGACCGCCGCCGCAGTGTCGCACCCTTAAAGCAGCTTCCCGACGCGGAACTTTTGGATACAAGCGGACTGAGTATCGAAGAAGCTGTAAAAAAAGTGCTTGATTGGTATCATAAAGTTTGAAATTTAGGGTATAATCCCTGCGTTTTGTTTCAGACGACCTTTGGAGCATCTAAAGGTCGTCTGAAATATTTATTTTCAAAGCCTGCCGTGCCAAGGGCGGCAGGCATTCTCCAACCTACCCCGCACCCCTTGGCGGTGTACCGAAAAGAGTATATATGACTATGGAAAATTTT
>CAKARM010000069.1:0-8986 GCA_916720585.1 uncultured Neisseria sp. | reverse complement strand
CTGTACTGTCTGTGGCTTCGTCGCCTTGTCCTGATTTAAATTTAATCCACTATATCTGAATGCAATCAGTTTTGCGGTCGGTAAATCTTATCGAATACGCCGCCGTCGTTGAAAAATCGTGCTTGTGCTTTGCGCCAGCCGCCGAAGGTTTCGTCGATGCCGACCAGTTTCAAATCGGGGAAGCGTGTTTTAAATTCGGCGCGTACGGCCTCGTCGGTGGGGCGGTAGAAATGGCGTGCCGCCATTCGTTGCGCTTCTTTGCTATACAGCATTTCCAAATAGGTTTTGGCGATTTGTTCCGTGCCTTTTTCTTTTGCTACTTCGCTGACCACGGCGACGGGCGGTTCGCACAGCATGGATATTGACGGCGTGATGATTTCAAATTGGTTCGGATTTTCCTGCAAGGCGAGATGGGCTTCGTTTTCCCATACCAGCAAAACATCGCCTAGTCCGCGCCGTGTAAAGGTAATGGTCGAACCGCGCGCGCCTGCGTCCATGACCGGCACGCGGCGGTAGAGTTCGGAAACAAATTGTTCTGCCGCCGCATCTCCGCCTTTTTCTTGTGCGTATGCCCAAGCCGACAGAAAATTCCAGCGTGCGCCGCCTGAGGTTTTCGGGTTTGCCGTGATGATTTGTACGTCGCCTTTGACCAAGTCGTCCCAGTCATGAATCTGCTTGGGGTTGCCTTTGCGTACCAGGAACACGATGGTTGAAGTGTAGGGTGTGCTGTTGTGCGGCAGGGCTTTTTGCCAGTCTGCCGATAGGAGTTGCCTGCCTGCTTTGTTGTGATGGAGTGCGTCAATGTCGGATGCCAGCGCAAGTGTCACGACATCGGCCTTCAAGCCGTTTTGTACAGTCAATGATTGTTTGCCCGAGCCGCCGTTAGAGAGGCGGATATCTGCTTCCTGTCCGTGTGTTTTTTGCCAGTAGCGTTGGAAAAACGGGTTGTATTCGCGGTAGAACTCGCGTGTCGGGTCGTACGACACGTTCAGCATCACCACGCGCTCGGGTTTGCTCTTGCCAGCCACGCTGCCGGACTGTCCGCATGAGGCGAGCCACACCGTCGCGCCGATGAAGATAATGCCCAGCCATGATTTGAGTCCCATCATATTTTCCTTATCAGACAAATACTTGAGCGGGGAATATAACAAGGCGGGAATCGCGCGGGAAATATTGTTTGCTTCTTTGGATATAACGGAAATGCGTTTGCGGCGATATGTGGCTTGGTGTTTTCAGTTATGGCGTTTGAAGGGATGAATAACGGAAAGGTCGTCTGAAAACGGATTTCGGTTTTCAGACGACCTTTTGTCAATGATGAACCATGCAGACAACGCCTAGCTGTGAACGCTGCTTGCCAAACCGAAAGCCGTCTGCTTCGGACGGACAGGATTCAGCGGTGCATAATCATGGCTTTAATCCACGCGGGTATTTCGCGAGAGAGTTTGCGCAGGTAATTGGGCGTGGAGTCGCCGCAGGAATCGGAAGCGTAAAACTGGACGTTTTTGTCTTTCAAATGACGGTTGACGAGCCACTCGGCGCGTGCGAGATGGAAGGCGTCGCTGACGATGATGACGTTGGATACGTCTTGCAACAGCGGTGCGCTTAGGGCGATGTTTTCAAAGGTGCTTTCCGATTTGTTTTCGATGCGGATGTGTTCGGGCGGGATGCCCATGTCTATCGCCATAGATTGCATGGCTGCCGCTTCATTGCTGCCGTCGCCGTCCGTGCCGCCGCTCATCAGCAATCCGCTGACTTTGTTTTGGCGGTAGAGGGCGACGCCTGCTTCCACTCGGGAGCGCAGGCAGGGATTGGGTTTGCCACGCCTGTTGACGGAATTGCCCAAGATGACGGCGATGTCGGCGGGTTTGATGTTTTGGGATGCTTTTTCTGCTTGGACGGCTTGGTAATGCAGCCAAGCCACGCTGGTCGCCCAGATGAGGAGAAGCGGGAGGAAGCCCCATATTATCCATCTTTTCATAAATGATTCCTTTGGGTGTATCGGGTGTGTGCGGCGGGATATCGGTTGGATGGCGCGGCAGTGAAACATCATAGCATATGCAGATTGTCTGACCGGTAAGACGGGATGGGCGGTAGATTTCGGTTGCGGACGGGACGGGTATGTTGTGTTGTTATCGCGGGAGGTCGTCTGAAACCATCTTCTGTTTTTCAGACGACCTCGTAAATGTTAAGATAAACCATTTTTCCCTTTACGGTATGGAAGGACGCAAAAAGCGGCGGCATCGGGTTGCCTGCTGTTTTGCGTGGTTCCGCCATGTATTGACCGAAAGCCATTTATGACCGATATCCTCAATAAAATCCTTGCCACCAAGGCTCAAGAAGTGGCCGCACAAAAAGCGGCGGTGCCGCTTGCGGAAGTCAAAGCGCAGTTGCGCGATGCCGAACCCGTGCGTGACTTTTTTGCTTCCATCCGCAATAAACACGCTCAAAACTTGCCTGCCATTATCGCGGAAATCAAAAAAGCCAGTCCCAGCAAAGGGCTGATACGGCCTGATTTTCACCCTGCGGATATTGCGCGCGCTTATGAACGCGCGGGGGCGGCTTGTTTGTCTGTGTTGACCGACGAAGTGTATTTCCAAGGTTCGCCCGAGTATTTGAAACAGGCGCGTTCGGCGGTCAGCCTGCCGGTGTTGCGCAAGGATTTCATTATCGACGACTATCAGATTTATCAGGCGCGCACATGGGGCGCTGATGCGATTTTATTGATTGCGGCGGCCTTGGATGCCGAGCAGTTGACGCATTTTGAAGCCGTTGCCCACGATTTGGGCTTGACCGTGCTGCTGGAATTGCACGATCAATCCGAATTGGAAAAATGCCGCAGCATGACCACGCCGCTTTGGGGTGTGAACAACCGCAATCTGCGGACTTTTGAAGTCACGCTCCAGCAAACTTTAGACCTGCTGCCCGAGCTGTCGGGCAAAACGGTCGTCACGGAAAGCGGTATCCGAAACAAAGACGATGTGGACTTTATGCGCGGATACGGCGTGCATACGTTCTTAATCGGCGAAACCTTTATGCGGGCGGCGGATATCGAAGCCGAAGTGCGTAAGTTGTTTTAATACCGTGCCGTAAGGTGTGCAAAGCACAAATTTTTTGCCTGCTTTTGAGGTGGTCTGCTTCGGAAGCAGGCAATTTAGTGTTTCCCCGACCGCCACACCGACCAGATAATCCACAGGCTGTTGGCGAAGGCGATAAGGTAGCCGACGAAGCCGATAAACTTGGGGCCGGTGTCTATGCTCATGACGATGGACGAACCGATAATCAGGGCGGCGGTGACGATGCCCATGGTCAGGCGGTTGGCGGCGCTGTCGATTTGATGGCTGATGCGGTCTGACTGCTTGAGGTCTAGGGTGATGCCGAATTTGCCTTTTTGCAGCATTCTGGTCAGCCTGAAGAAGTCTTGCGGCAGCGACTCCGCCATTTGCAACAGGGTGCGCAGTTGCGTTTTGGCGTTGCGGGCGATGTGGGCGGCGGAGGCTTGTTCTTTGACGGCGGCTTCGGTGATGGGTTTGGCGCGTTCGAGCAGTTCGATACTGCCGTCGAGCCGTTTGACGACGCCTTCGAGGGTGATGAGGGTTTTGAAGAGCATCACGAGGTCGCCGGGCAGGGTCAGCCCGTGGCGGCGCATGATGGAGGTAATGTCGTTGATGACTTGACTGACGCGCAGGTCGCGGATAGGCGTGTGTTCGTAGTTGAGCAGCATTTCCAAAACATCGGCGCCGAGCAGGTTTTCGTCGGGCAAATCGCCCTGCGCCCAGTCGCTGAGGACGTATTGGATGAGCAGCGCGTCGTTGTTGGTCAGGGCGTTGATGAGGTTGAGGATTTCGCGGCGGCGGGTGTTGCCGAGGTGTCCGACCAGCCCGAAGTCGATGAAGGTGATGCCGCCGTTGTCGTTGATGAAGATGTTGCCCGGATGGGGGTCGGCATGGAAAAAGCCTTGCCGCAGCATCATGGTGAAGAGGGTGTCGGTAATCCGTCCGGCAAGCCCGTTGCGCAAGGTGTGGGGCATGGTGTCGAGGTCGGCGTCTTTCAGGAGCGTGCCGCCGATGTAGTCTTGTACGAGGATGTGCCGGTTGGAAATGTCGGGATAGACGGCGGGGATGCGGACCAAGGGGTCGTCTGAAAAGGTCTGACCGAAGCGCTGCATATAACGCAGCTCCACCGATAAGTCGGTTTCTTTCGCCAGACTCTTGGCAAAATAGGCGACCATCAATACGGGCTGGTAACGGCGCACTTCGGGGATTTCGGATTCCATCAGTCTGGCGAGATGGTTCAAAATCCGCAGATCCGCCTGAATGACCGGCTCGATGTCGGGGCGTTTGACTTTGACGGCGACGGCGGTTCCGTCTAAAAGTTCGGCGCGGTGTACCTGCGCCACCGACGCGCTGCCGGCGGGTTTCGAGTCTATGCTGCGGAACACTTCGGAAACGGGTTTGCCCAGATAGGCTTCGACCAAAGTATAGATTTCAGACGACGGTATCGGCGCGACGTTGCTTTGCAGCTGTTCGAACTCTTCAATCCACTCCGCCCCGAAAATATCGACCCGCGTGGACAATACCTGACCGAGTTTGACGAAGGTCGGCCCCAGCTCCTCAAACGCTTTGCGGAAGCGTCGCGGCGTACTCATATAACGGCTGTCGGGATGCACTTCGTCCCCGCCCGCCGCGCCCAAACGGATGCGCTGCACAAAGCCGCCCAAGCCGTATTTCGTCAGCACGGTAATAATTTCGCGCATTCTGGAAAAGTCGCGCATAGCGAGCAGAGTAGGTATCATCATTGGTCGGGTATCTTTGCAAAATTTTTTATAAACAACGCTTTAACGCAATATAACAGACGCTTTTTTGCCAAACATCCTGTTTTTTATATACAATCGCCTGAATATCCCAGATACAGAATAACATAATAGCAGGCGGCAGACAGGTCGTCTGAAAATGGAATCAGTCAAACATGAAAGCCTTATCCAGGCTGGCGGCACTATTGGCTTCGGTCTATGTGCTGTCCGGCATTCATTTTGCAAACGCCGACGATCTCGATTCGTTCGTCAGAAACAGACAGCAGGTTTTAAACCAATTTGAAGATGCAAGACAACCTGCTTCCCCGGCACTCCTCCAACCCGGACGCGCAATCACTGCCGCGATCGCTCCCCGCCAACCCGTAAGCTCTGTACAGTCATCAGACAATGCAGACGAACTCATCAGCAGCGCGATGGGGCTTTTGGGCGTAGCCTACCGCTACGGCGGCACATCTGCGTCCACAGGTTTCGATTGCAGCGGTTTCATGCAGCACATCTTCAAACGCTCGATGGGCGTAAACCTCCCGCGCACTTCCGCCGCACAGGCAAAAATGGGTGTCGGCGTATCGCGTAGCGAATTGCAGCCGGGCGACATGGTGTTCTTCCGCACGATGGGTCGCGGCAGAATCTCCCACGTCGGCCTCTACATCGGCAACAACCGTTTCATCCACGCGCCGCGTACCGGCAAACGTATCGAAGTTACCAGCCTCAGCAACAAATACTGGAACGCCAAATACGCCTTCGCCCGCCGCGTGAAGAAAAACGATCCGTCCCGTTTCCTCAATTAAGTCTAGGAAAGTACCAACGTGAGTATGCCTGAAATGCCCAAATGGTATGACGACGACGGGCAAATCGTATCCTGCACTGAAAAAGTGAAAGTCATGACCGAGAACATGACCGAGCTTTATCAGGCGGCGCAAGACGCATTCGAAGACGCGCTCCTGATGGGATGCAGCGAGAAGCAGTTGCGCGAATACCTGCGAGCCTTGATTGAAGGTGTGGAAAATCCCTACCGGAAATCCTAGGCGGAAATCCCTATCCGACGGCGTGGCTTTTGACCATGCCGTTTTTTATGGGCGACAACCCAACAAGGTCGTCTGAAAGCCGGCAAGATGCTTTCAGACGACCTTGTTGGGTTTCAGCATTGATTGATTCAGATAAGCGCGAAAACGGCAAATCGATGTTGCATTCGGGCTGAGCCACACTTTTCAGACGACCCCAAGGGCGTTATGATTCAATTATTAACAAAGATTCATAAACCGCCCGTCTGCAAAGCGGCAAATCATAGAGGAAACCCGACCCATGCACACCATCCGCGCTTTGCTCGTCCTGCTCGGCTGCCTCGCGCTCGGCGAAACCGCCGCCTACCTTACGGGCATCAAGCTGCCCGGCAGCATTATCGGCATGGGCATTTTGTTTGCCATGCTTCAGGCGGGGTGGGTGAAAGCCGAGTGGTTGCAGCAGCTTACCGACGCGCTGATGGCAAACCTGACGCTTTTCCTTGTGCCGCCTTGTGTCGCCGTCATCAGCTATTTGGATTTGATTGCCGACAGTTGGCTGTCGATACTCGTCTCCGCCGCCGCCAGTACCGTGTGCGTCCTGTTGGTAACGGGCAAGGTGCATCAATGGATACGGGAGAAAATCTGATGGACGGCATCCTTTCCCTGTGGCAGCAGCCCAGCGTCCTGCTTTTCCTGACGCTGGCGGTTTACGCGCTGGCACTCATCCTCCGCGCGCGGACGGGCTACCTGCTGCTCAACCCTGTCTTAATCAGCACCGTTACCCTGATTGCCTACCTCAAAATCCTCGACATCGATTACGCCGTGTACCACGATGCCGCGCAGTTTATCGACTTCTGGCTCAAGCCCGCCGTCGTCGCGCTCGCCGTCCCGCTCTACCAAAACCGTCAAAAAATCTTCAGCCAGTGGCTGCCCGTCATCGTCTCGCAGCTCGCCGGCAGCGTGACCGGCATCATCACAGGCATGTATTTCGCCAAATGGCTGGGCGCGGAGCGCGAAGTCGTCCTCTCGCTCGCCGCCAAATCCGTGACCAACCCCATCGCCATCGAAATCACCCGCACCATAGGCGGCATCCCCGCCATCACCGCCGCCACCGTCATTGTCGCCGGACTGGTCGGGCAGATAGCCGGTTATACCGTACTTAAAAACACAGTCGTCATGCCCTCGTCGGTCGGCATGTCGCTCGGCACCGCCTCACACGCCATGGGCATCGCCGCCTCGCTCGAACGCAGCCGGCGCATGGCGGCATACGCAGGGCTGGGACTGACCCTCAACGGCGTACTGACCGCCGCCATCGCCCCGATTATCATCCCCGTATTAGGATTCTGAACACTTTTCAGACGACCTCCGATGAACCAAAAAGGTCGTCTGAAACCCAAACCCATAGCAACCCCAAACAAAGGAGCAGCAAAATGGCAGTCAACCTCACAGAAAAAACCGCAGACCAACTGCTGAACATCGACGGCATCCAACTCTTCACCGCCCGCGCAGGCATCAAACAAACCGACCGCGCCGACCTCACCCTGATGGTACTTTCCGGCGGTAACACCGTCGGTGCCGTCTTCACCACCAACCGCTTCTGTGCCGCCCCCGTCCACATCGCCAAATCACATCTCTTCGACGAAGACGGCGTGCGCGCCATCATCATCAACACCGGCAACGCCAACGCCGGTACAGGTGCTCAAGGCAGAATCGACGCCATCGAAACCTGCGCCGCCACCGCCGAACAAACCGGCTGCAAACCCTCCCAAGTCCTTCCCTTCTCCACAGGCGTCATCCTCGAGCCCCTGCCTGTCGGCAAAATCACCGCCGCCCTGCCCAAAATGCAGCCCGCCGACTGGGCGGATGCCGCACGCGCCATCATGACCACCGACACCGTGCCCAAATCCGCCTCACGCGAAGGCAGCGTCGGCGAAAAACACACCGTCCGCGCCACCGGCATCGCCAAAGGTTCCGGCATGATCCATCCCAACATGGCGACCATGCTCTCCTTCATCGCCACCGATGCCAAAGTTTCCCAACCCGTCCTCCAGCTGATGACCCAAGAAATCGCCGACGAAACCTTCAACACCATCACCGTTGACGGCGACACCAGCACCAACGACAGCTTCGTCATCATCGCCACCGGCAAAAACAGCCAAAGCGAAATCGACAACATCGCCGACCCGCGTTACAAACAGCTCAAAGACCTGCTCGGCAGCCTCGCCCTCGAACTCGCCCAAGCCATCGTCCGCGACGGCGAAGGCGCGACCAAATTCATCACCATCCGCGTCGAAAACGCCAAAACCCGTGACGAAGCCCGCCAAGTCGCCTACGCCGTCGCCCACTCGCCCCTCGTTAAAACCGCCTTCTTCGCCTCCGACCCCAACCTCGGCAGACTGCTCGCCGCCATCGGCTACGCCGGCATCGCCGATTTGGACGCCGACATTCTCGAAATGTATCTGGACGACGTATTGGTTGCCGAAAACGGCGGCCGCGCCGCAAGCTACACCGAAGAACAAGGGCAGGCAGTGATGGCGAAAGACGAAATCACCGTCCGCATCAAACTCCACCGCGGACAAGCCGCCGCTACCGTCTATACCTGCGACCTGTCGCACGACTACGTCTCCATCAACGCAGACTACCGCTCGTAAGGACAGATTGTATAGTGGGTTAAATTTAAATCAGGACAAGGCGACGAAGCTGCAGACAGTACAGATAGTACGGCAAGGCGAGGTAACGCCGTCCTAGTTTAAAGTTAATCCACTATAAAAGGTCGTCTGAAACCTGTATGCAGGCTTTCAGACGACCTTTGCTTTTCCAAAAAAAACAACCCGTGGGCAAAGCCCACGCTACGGCTGTTTGTTTTTCAACCTGTAATGCGGACTTTTCCGCGAAAACAGCCCATCAATTAAACAAAAATTCCCCCATGCCGTCATTCCCGCGCAGGCGGGAATCCACTTTTGAATCTCGGCAACCGTTTTGCAAACATCTGTTTCTTAGGTTTACAGCGTAGCGTGGGCTTTGCCCACGGATGAAGATAGCGAAAAAACACCCTTTAGAACAGGCTCTATGTTTCACTGCCGCCCGTAAAAACAAGGTTTTCAGACGACCTTTGTGATGTATAGTGGATTAACTTTAAACCAGCACGGCGTTGCCTCGCCTTAGCTCAAAGAGA
>CAKARM010000068.1:0-9095 GCA_916720585.1 uncultured Neisseria sp. | reverse complement strand
CAAAGCCCACGCTACGTCTGCGATTACTGCTGTCAGCGATAAGTTTTCAGACGACCCCTTGAATGGCAAAAGGTCGTCTGAAACGGGCGGGTCAAGTTTATTTGAGACCCAGTGTGCCGCGCAGTTGGCTCAGGTCTTCGGCAAGGGTGTTAATCGGTGCCTGAAGGGTTTTGCGGTCTGCGTCGCTGAGTTTGTCGTAGGTTTCAAAGCCGTCTTTGGTTTTGTATTTGGCGAGGATGTCGGTTACTTGTTTGAAGTTGGCATCGACTTTCTCGAGCAGGGCTTTGTTTTTCTCGGCAATCATCGGACGGAAGAGTTCGACGATTTTTTGCGCGCCTTCGATGTTGGCTTGGAAGTCGCTCAAGTCGGTGTGGCTGTAACGGTCTTCTTCGCCGCTGATTTTGCTGCCGGCAACTTCTTCAATCAACACTGCCGCGCCGCCGACGACTTTGTTTGGCGGGAAGGAGAGGGCGTCGATTTCTTTTTGCAGGGATTCAACGTCTTTCATGAGTTTGTCGGCAATGTCTTTCACGCCGGATACGTCTTTTTTGACCCAAAGGGCGTGTTCGATGCGGTGGAAGCCGGTGAAGGCTGCGTCTTCGGTTTTGTCTTTGAAGTCGTCTTCACGCGCGTCGATGGCGGGGTCGAGTTCGTTGAAGAGTTCGGCAATCGGCTCAATGCGTTCGTAGTGGGTGCGGGCGTCGGCAAACAGGGATTTGGCTTTTTCGATGTCGCCCGCTTTGACGGCGTCGGTGAAGGCTTTGGTTTTGGCAACCAGCTCTTTGGCTTCGCCTTGGACGTAAACTTTATAGCCGGCAAGCGGTTTGGCGAGTTTTTCCAAATCAGCTTCGTTGCCGGTGTCTTTAAAGCCGCTGTCGGTTACTACCAACTTGCCGCGCGGGTTGGTCAAAAGGCCGCAGGTCATTTCGTATTCGCCCGGCAGCAGGGTAACGGTCATTTTGTCGGAAAGTCCGGGGGCGATGTTTTCACGCTCATCAACCACCATCACGCCTTTGAGGATTTCCCATTCGAGCTTGCGGCCGCTGTTGTTTTTGATGTTGAACACGACTTGTCCGCTCGGTACGGTCAGTTCCATCGGTTCGCAGGCGGTGTCGTTCACGCCGACGTTGACGGTGCCGCCGGCATTTGCGCTTGATGCACCTGACGCGGCAGGCGCGGATTTTTCCGCTTCAGGCGGCTGACACGCGGTCAGACCCAAAGCCAGCATCACGGATAAAGCAGTTATATTGAGTTTTTTCATTTCAAACCTCTTTGGCATGTTGATAAGAATGAGATACGGAATTTTTAAGCGCCACTAATGGCTTTCAGACGACCTCTGCACCGAGGCGGACCTGCTGCCGTGCAGAAACCAAATCATGACCGGAACCAAATACAGCAGCCACGCCAGCACCTCGCCCTGCGTCGGGTGGTCGGTATAGCCGAAGAAGCCGCCGAGCAGCACGCCCAGCGGGCTGTCTTCATGCAGGTATTTGGAAGAATCAAACACCACCTCTTGCAGGTGGTTCCACACGCCCGCTTCATGCAGCGCGCGCAGCGAACCGGCCACCAAACCGGCGGCCACCACAATCAAAAACGCGCCCGTCCAGCGGAAAAACTTCGCCAGATTCAGACGCATGCCGCCCTGATAAATCAGCGCGCCGATGACCACTGCGGCCAGCAGCCCCAATACCGCGCCGACGGGCATAGACCAAGTCGGACTCTGCTGAAACACCGCCAAGAGGAAAAACACACTCTCCAGTCCCTCGCGCGCCACAGCCAGAAAAGCCATACCGACCAAAGCCCAGCCTTGGCCGTTGCCGCGGTTTAAGGCCGTCTGAACCGAATCCTGAAGCTGCTGCTTCATCGAACGGGCGGCTTTTTTCATCCATAAAATCATATAAGTCAGCATCGCCACCGCCACCAAACCGATAACGCCGACCACAAATTCCTGTTCCTTCTGCGGAATCTCGCCCGTTGCCGAATGGATGCCGTATCCGATGCCCAAACACATCAGCGCAGCCAAAGCCACGCCCAGCCACACCTTAGGCATCAGCCGCGAATGTCCCGACTGTTTCAAAAAACCGGCGACGATACCGACGATCAAAGCCGCCTCGATACCCTCGCGCAACATAATCAAAAAAGCAATCAACATATATAAAACAAACCTTAAAACTAAATATCCATATGAGGGCCAAAACCAGCCCATTTTGCCTTCACTGCATTCGGATTCACACGCAGCAAATATTCATAAAGCCTGTCGAAACCTTCATGGCCGAACCACAGGCTTTCCCTCGGACAACGCGATAAACAAACACGCCCCGCGGTTCCGCAATACAAAAGCTCGCGGCTGAAAAACTTGTTACAGC
This sequence comes from uncultured Neisseria sp., assembly GCA_916720585.1. Classification (GTDB taxonomy): domain Bacteria; phylum Pseudomonadota; class Gammaproteobacteria; order Burkholderiales; family Neisseriaceae; genus Neisseria. Next base: position 6,729 of record CAKARM010000068.1, on the reverse strand, counting down.
TAAAACAAATGAGCGTGTCACTGTCCAACACCCTATCGGGCGCGATAGCGCGGTGTAAGGCAAAAAAGAAGAAAGAGAAGAAAAGGGCTATCGGTATCAACATGACGGACATGACAAACCTCTCTAAAAAATTCAGACGACCCCGGTTAGACAGGGCAGTAGAAATTTTGTTTGAAAGTATCGGGTTTGAAATACTGTCTGATACGCCAAAAATATCTATCGGATATTTGATTCCGCCGTCTCTTTATCTCAAGTCTGACAAAGTACCGCCATCTGCCTGTCTTAAAAGTAAGAGTTTATAAACGGAGTCGCACAAATGCAAATAATTTTTATTATTTCATCAGTAAACCATTATTTAAACAAGCCAAAAGGCAGCGTCAGAATTTACCACAAAACAAAGCGAATCAACGTCATACGCTTTCCCGGAAACGCTGTTTGTCCGTATGTATGAGAATATTGGAACACCAATAAGCCAAACAAAAAGGTCGTCTGAAAATCCGAATATCGAGGTTTCAGACGACCTTTCCTTTCTCGCCAATTACCATCCCATCCACCTGATTAAAGAAATGATGCCGAGCATGACGACGACCGTTATCGAAATCCAGAAAATCGGAGGCTGGCTGTCGGATTCGGCGGGTTTGACGGGTTTTACCCAGCCTTTTTTGTAGAGAAGGATGGTGAGAAGCATCATCAAGATGCCTAGAAGCAAAAGTATTTGGAAATTATTCATTCACTTTGAAGCCCTTTATAGTGGATTAACTTTAAATCAGGACAAGGCGACGAAGCCGCAGACAGTACAGATAGTACGGAACCGATTCACTTGGTGCTTCAGCACCTTAGAGAATCGTTCTCTTTGAGCTAAGGCGAGGCAACGCCGTACTGGTTTAAAGTTAATCCACTATATCGTTTATGGCGGACAGTTCGCATAATTGGACTGCTTTACTTCTTAAGGCCGGGGCTGGGGTAAAAAGTTCGTCATAATTATCAATTTGATAAATCAAGCACCTATCCCTGGTCTTCCAAACAGGGAGGTTTTTTATTGATTCTTTCTGCGTTCGGCTGAGACGGCGTCCTTATTCTGTGTACCCGTCCGATGGGAGGCGGAAGGAAGTATTCCTGATGCCAACTTATGGCAAAAGGTCGTCTGAAAACCTGGATATCGGTTTTCAGACGACCTTTTGATGTCGGCGCCAAACGGCTTACTTGAATTTGTAAGTGTATTGCAGGCCGATGATGTCGGCGTGGTTTTTGAAGTGTGCGCTGGATGCGCCTTTGCTGTCCACATCGCTGCCGGTCGCGCGGGCAGTGTGGTAGCGGGTGTCGTTGATGTGGATGTGGCTGTAAGCGGCATCGAGGACGTGGTTTTTGCCGATATGGTATTTCGCGCCGAGCGAGAACCAGATGCGGTTGCCGTCGGGCAGGCTGTTCATGCGGTAGCCGGCGTTTTTGACGGGCGAGCGGTCAAAGGCGATGCCTGCGCGCAGTTGCAGCGGGTCGGTCACTTGGTAAGAACCGCCGAGCGCGACTTTGTAAGTGTTGCGCCAGTTGGGGGTGATAACGGTGCGGTCGGATTTGCCGTTGACGACGTTTTTGGTGTTTTCAAAAACCAGTTCCGCTTTGTTGAAGCGGCTGTGGCGCGTCCAAGTCACATCACTGAACAGGTTGAATTTGTCGGTGGCTTTGTACATGCCGTGAACGGACAGCGATTCGGGGGTTACGATTTTGACACTTGCTTTTTCATGCGGAACGTAACCGCGGGCGGCAAGCGCGCCCAAATCCCAAGCGCGGCGGGCGTATGCGCCGTCGGCTTCCCATTCTGCCGAGCCTTTGAGGGTGTGGGTTACTTTGGAGCGGTAGTTCACGCCGACCCGTGCGCGGTCGTTGATGTCCCACATCCAAGCGAGTTGATAGCCGAAGCCCCAGTCGTGGCCTTTTACTTCAGCGTGTCCATCAGATTTGCCTTGCGCACTGACGGAGACAGGGCGGCCGGCGGCGCGTGAGGCAAGGCCGCTGGCGAGTTGGCTGATGGAGCCGGAAGCATCCCAGTCGGAATATTTGCGCAATTCGGCTTTGGAATATTGGGCGATCAAACCTGCACCGAAAGCATGGTTTTCATTGGCTTTCCAAGCGACGACCGGTTCGATGTCGATGCTGGTGAGGCTCAGTTTGTTGATGTTGTGGCGCAGTACGGAATCTTTTTCGTATTCGGTGGCAGAGCCGAAGGGGACGTACACGCCCAAGCCCAAAGTCACATCGTCATTGACTTTGTATGCACCGTAGAAGTGCGGGGCGACGGTGGTTTTGGTGATTTTGCCGCTTTTCGAGCCGGAAACATCGCCGCCTTGATAGTATTTTGCGGAATCGGCTTCGTAGTGGATGCTGGGGATGACGATGTTGGCGTTGACGGAAACTTGGCTGCTGTCGAGTTTGGACAGGCCGGCAGGGTTGTAGAAGATGGTCGATGCGTCGGCGGCTTCCGCGCCGGAAGAGTTGGCAGTGCCTTGCGCGTTGACCGACTGCGTACCGAAATGGTAGCCCGAAGCATGGACGGCGCCGGAGAAGAAGACGGCGCTGAGTAAGATTACGGTTTGTTTGATGGGTGAGTGTGTCATTTTCTTGTACCTGCGTGTAAATAATAAAGAGGTCGTCTGAAACAAACGCCTCCGTGTCTGGAGCGGGCTGACGGTTTGGAATCGGCATGTTGAATTGAAACGATGGTCTTTGAAGCGAAAATCCTGCAAGCTGCTTTTGCGCGAATTTTGAGGCTGAAGGACGGCAGTTTTCAATCAAAATACGGTTGTTTCCTAACGGTCATTCCGTTTGATTAGTGTAGGTACTCGATTCTATACCACGTTATCGCGTTTGCCTAATATTTTTGGACGCTTTCGGAAAAACTTGTGTGTTGCGTAGATAGGAGAGGGCGGGACTGTGGTAAAGATGTCATTGCGGGATTTATTGATGACTTGGTTCCCTCTATTAGAGCTTTATGTACGAATACCCTGATAAACAAAAATAAATTTGCCATTTTTTTTATGAAAACTACCTTCTAGGGTTAGGTCAGTTTCCTTGTTATCTGCATATAAACAGCATTCGATTCCTATAACTTCTTCTGTACCATTCATTTCATATGTTTCAAATATTGCCCTATTATCATTTCGTGCGGTCAATGCTATTGCTTTGGGAGGTAATGATAATTTTTTAGCTAAAAGATTTTCATCATCCAGTTCTTCCAAAATTTCCTCATACACACCTTTGTTAATCTGAAATTTGATTTCGAGTTGTTTAAAATCTCTCTGATTAAATAAATTTAGAAATTCTTCTATAAGGTCAAAAAAATTATCTTTCATTTGATCTTTTGGCATATTCATTTCTTTCTTATTGAAAGTTGATTGGTTGAAGCTCTTACATTAGCCCTCAAGCCCGTTAGATATTCTCCAGCTTTCAAAGCAGCACACTTTTCTGTCTTTGCGTCTAGACTTGGGGTTCTTAAAAAATTATAGACTCCTAGTGTTTCAGTGCTCAAAAATCTTGCTTCAAAAGAAAACGAAAGGTCGTCTGAAAACCCGTTTCCAAGTTTTCAGACGACCTCTTGGTTATCTGCCGTTTGCGTGTCGATTATTTAACGCGCAACACTTCCAGCGTATTGGTCGAACCGGATTCGCGCATTTGCGAACCGCTGGTGATGATGTATTGGTCGCCGGAGCTTAAGATTTTATGTTCGACCAACATGGCTTCCACTTCGTTCAGCGCGGTATCGTGGTCGGTGCTGGTCGCCAAAATCAGCGGGCGAACGCCGCGGTACATCGCCATACGGCGTTGGGCGGAAATGCTCGGGGTCAGCGCGAAAATCGGCAAGGTGATGTTGTGGCGGCTGACTTCGAAGGCGGTCGAACCGCTTTCAGTCAGCGCGACGATGGCTTTGGCGTGAACCGCGCGCGCCACGCTGACCGCGCCGCCGGCAATCGCCAAGTTGGTGCTGACGGCTTCGGGATAATCGACCTGTTCGGCAACGCCGTTGAGTGAATCTTGTTCTTTTTCCGCAGCCGCGCAAATAATCGCCATTTGGCTGACGGTTTCAAACGGATACGCGCCGACGGCGGTTTCGGCGGAACACATCACCGCATCGGTGCCGTCCAATACCGCGTTTGCCACGTCGCTGACTTCCGCGCGGGTCGGTACGGGGTTGGTAATCATGGATTCCATCATTTGGGTTGCCGTAATGCTGAAGCGGCGCAACTCGCGTGCACGGCGGATCATGCGTTTTTGCAGGGCGGGGACGGCTGCGTGTCCGACTTCGACCGCCAAGTCGCCGCGCGCCACCATGATACCGTCGCTGGCGAGGATGATTTCGTCCAAGTTTTCAATCGCTTCCACACGTTCGATTTTGGAAACCAAACCGGGGCGAACGGCAGTACTGCCTTTCATTTCTTCTTCGACTTTGGCGCGGGCAGTGTGTAAATCTTCGGCGGATTTCACAAAGCTGATGGCGAGGTAGTCGCAACCGATGGCAATCGCGGTTTTCAGATCGCGGAAGTCTTTCTCGGTCAACGCGCCTGCGGACAAACCGCCGCCGCGTTTATTGATGCCTTTGTTGCTTTTCAACACATGGCTGTTTTCAACTTTAGTAACAATCTTACTGCCTTCAACGGATTCCACGGTCAAAGTCAGCAAACCGTCGTCCAACCACAAAACATCGCCTGGAACGACATCATTAGGCAGGTCGCGGTAGTCCAAACCGACCGCGTCGCGCGTGCCTTCGCCTTCGAGTGCAGCATCAAGTACCAGCGTTTCGCCTTTGTTCAATTCAATGCTGCCGCCGGCGATTTTGCCGACGCGGATTTTCGGACCTTGCAAGTCGGCGAGGATGGCGATTTCCTGTCCGGCACGTTTTGCCGCTTCACGCACGATGCGGGCGTTTTCCTGATGGAATTCAGGCGTGCCGTGGCTGAAATTGAAACGGACGACATTCAAACCGCCTACACGGATCATGTCTTCCAACAACTGGACATTGTTGCTGCCCGGCCCCAACGTGGCGACGATTTTGGTGTTGTGGCTGATGCGGGTTACATCGCGTTTTGCATTACTCATGTGAAGCGTCCTTTCGGTCAATCCGTTGATAAATGGCATACGGCTTTGTTAGAAAATTACAAAATAGCGTCCCAGCGTCGTCTGAAACTGTAAATCTAAAACTTACACTGAGATATCCAAGCCGTAAATCATGAAGCAAATTAATATTTTGGGATTTTACTCTCAAAGTTAAATGATTGGTGGAAAATTACAGGATTTTATGACTTAGGCTAAATTTAATTTTACATACGTTTGGGGCGGCAATCCGCTACAATACCGTCTGCCACTTTTCAGACGACCCTTCTTAAATGGATGTATATAGTGTGAATAGGTCGTCTGAAACCACATTAGTTTCCATCCGTATCTTCTTCATCATTATTAGACACAACCATGCTAAGACGAATGCTCACTTCTTTGCCTATAGGTATTATGCTTGCCGATATGGTTTATGGTTTCGTTTTAAATATCGTTCAAGGGCTTAACCTTCAGCAGCAAGCGGCTCCTGCTTCAGACGGCGGACTGGCGGTAACGCCCGACATCGCGTTCAACAGCCTGCAAATCGTTGCAAACGGCGGCATGGTCATCATCATTGGGTTCGGATTGATTGTCTTGTTACAGCTAAACCGTACAGTGCTAAAACGTCAGATTTTGCCCATCGGTATTTTCCGAACGCTTGGACTGATTGCCGTGTTGGCTTTCAGCGTGCCTTCGTTGTGGGAGTGGTTTAATGCCGCATTGACCCTGTCGGCAGGAGGAAACATCCTCAATACCGGCAACCCGCGTTATTTGGTTTCCGCTTTATGTATGCCCTTGATTGCCTTTTTATGTTTGGTGCGGTTGTTTGGTTGGTATAAATTGCACACGCGCCAGCCCGAGCAAAACCCACCGACGGAGTTGCAGAAATAGCATTCTCGGTATAAAACGTATCCGAGTAGCGTAAAATAACCATGTATTGAGAAGAGGTCGTCTGAAATTTTGTTGTAGATGAAATTTCAGACGACCTTTTATATCGTTGAACAACAATTAAGACTGTCAAAATTCAGAACAGGATAGCGATGGATTGGGTAAACCTCAAATCTGTCGGATAGCGGTAAATAATCTGCGGCAAGCCTAAGATTTTTCTTGAAAACTTCTTTATTGTCGTGGTATAGTGCAGGGCTTGGTACAAATGTGCCAAGTTTTATCATTGTCCGAAGGCAGGCCAATCGTAGCCCGCCCCTTTACTTAAAAAGGAAAATAATCATGACTTTAGGTCTGGTTGGACGCAAAGTTGGTATGACCCGCGTGTTCGACGAACAGGGTGTTTCTGTTCCGGTAACCGTTTTGGATATGTCTGCCAACCGCGTTACACAAGTAAAATCCAAAGATACTGACGGCTATACTGCCGTTCAAGTTACCTTTGGTCAGAAAAAAGCTAACCGTGTCAACAAAGCCGAAGCTGGGCACTTTGCAAAAGCAGGTGTTGAAGCCGGTCGCGGTTTGATCGAGTTTGCTTTGACTGAAGAAAAACTGGCTGAATTGAAAGCCGGTGACGAAATCACCGTTTCTATGTTTGAAGTCGGTCAACTGGTCGATGTAACCGGTACCTCTAAAGGTAAAGGTTTCTCCGGTACGATCAAACGTCATAACTTCGGTGCCCAACGTACTTCCCACGGTAACTCC
>CAKARM010000067.1:0-9306 GCA_916720585.1 uncultured Neisseria sp. | reverse complement strand
CGAAAGCTATATGCCCGACGGCTTGGACGAACCCGATTTCTACCAACCCGTCCCGCGCGGGCTGGAAATCAAAATCGGCGAAAAGCTGGAATGGTTGAAATCGCTGGATGAGGAAGCGTTGGATAAGCAGAAGTAAATGGCGTCTCGCATTTCAGACGACCTGTTCCACAACGACGGTCAAATGCTTGTATCGTCAAGCTAATTTGGCTACAATCCGATTTTCCTTTTTCTTGCTGAATAATCGAACACAGAAAAAATCGCGGCTGCTGAACCCGATTTCCGAAACGAAGTTAGAAAGCAGATAATGGACAATTTAGACCACAGTCGCAGCCGTGCATGGCGGCGGCATCAAGCAAAACGACCCAGCCATCGCGTACACGGCAAAAACCCTTCTGAGGGTAAGCTCGAGAAAAAGTGGGATTTGATGTATTTCCGCAGGAATAAAGTCAAACGCGCGCAAAAACTGGGCTTTGTTTACCCCTTCAGGCAGCATGAATTTGAAGCCGAATGGTTTGATTAACTTAAAACACATTTCGACTCAATCGAGATGATTTTCACAAGGCGGATATTTCTCCGCCTTTTTTAATTTCTATGAACGCACTTTTTATTTGCAGCCGCAACCAATGGCGCAGCCCCACTGCTGAAGCGGTATTCCGACGCTATCCGAACGTACAGACCCGTTCCGCAGGCACAAGCCCTAACGCACGGCACACCGTTTCCATCAACGACATCGCATGGTCGGATAAGATTTTTGTGATGGAACAAAAGCATAAAAACCGCCTGTCGGCGCAGTTTCCCCGCGCTTTGCAGCATAAGGAAATCATTGTTTTGGACATTCCTGACGATTACCGCTATATGGACGAAGAATTGATCGAGATATTGAAGGAAAGCGTCGAGCCGTATTTGTCTGACAGCTAGTCTATATAGTGGATTAACTTTAAATCAGGACAAGGCGACGAAGCCGCAGACAGTACAGATAGTACGGAACCGATTCACTTGGTGCTTCAGCACCTTAGAGAATCGTTCTCTTTGAGCTAAGGCGAGGCAACGCCGTACTGGTTTAAAGTTAATCCACTATAATGTTTTGAATAAACGAAGGTAAAGAGCATGGATAAGGTTTCAGACGACCCCAAACGTCGTCTGAAAATCCAATCATCGAAAAGAAAAACCGGATTTCCATCATAAGGAATCCGGTTTGTTTTATTCCAAACTTAGAAATTCATTCTCACGCCTACTCGGACGGAGCGTCCCGGCAGCGGGGCGATGTATTTCAGCATGGCGTTTTGCGGACGTGCGGTGCGGTTGGCAAGGTTGCGTACATCGACAAACCATTCGATGACAAACTCTGGTTCATCGAATTGCAGCAGCCACGTTTTTCAGACGACCCCTCCCTGCCGTATAATGCCGTTTTCTGTTTCCGCTTCCCAAACGACCATCATGACCGAATCCATCCGCCTCCCTGCCGCCTCGCTCAAGCCCGCCACCGTCGCCCTGCCCGGCTCCAAAAGCATCAGCAACCGCACCCTGCTGCTTGCCGCCTTGTCTGACAATACTTGCGAAATCCATTCCCTGCTCAAATCCGACGATACCAACCGTATGTTGGAAGCGCTCGATAAACTCGGCGTTGAAATCGAATATCTTGCCGAAGGTCGTCTGAAAGTACACGGCACAGGCGGACAATTTCCAAACCGCACTGCCGATTTGTTTTTAGGCAACGCGGGAACGGCGTTCCGTCCGCTGACTGCCGCGCTGGCGGTTTTGGGCGGCGATTATCATCTGCACGGCGTTGCGCGTATGCACGAACGCCCTATCGGCGATTTGGTCGATGCGCTGCGGATTGCCGGCGCCGATGTCGAATATCTCGGCAACGAACACTATCCGCCGCTTCATATCGGCGAACGCCAAGACCGCGGCGAGCGCGTGATTCCGATTAAAGGCAATGTGTCCAGCCAGTTTCTGACCGCCCTCTTGATGGCACTGCCGCTGACCGGACAGGCATTTGAAATCCGTATGGTCGGCGAGTTGATTTCCAAGCCCTATATCGACATCACTTTGAAACTGATGGCGCAATTCGGCGTACAGGTTGCCAATGAAGACTACCGCGTCTTCAAAATCCCCGCCGATGCCCGCTACCACGCGCCCGACCATTTATATGTCGAAGGCGATGCCTCCAGCGCGTCCTACTTCCTCGCAGCCGGTCTGATTGCCGCCACGCCTATCCGCGTTACCGGTATCGGCGCAAACAGCATACAGGGCGATGTCGCCTTTGCCCGCGAGCTGGAAAAAATCGGTGCAGACGTGGTTTGGGGCGAAAACTTCGTCGAAGTCTCGCGTCCGAAAGAACGTTCCGTCCAAGCCTTTGATTTGGATGCGAACCATATCCCCGATGCCGCCATGACCCTCGCCATCGTCGCACTTGCCACCGGACAAACCTGCACGCTGCGCAACATCGGTTCATGGCGCGTTAAAGAAACCGACCGCATCGCCGCAATGGCAAACGAGTTGCGCAAACTTGGCGCGAAAGTCGTCGAAGAAGCCGAAGCAATTCACATCACCCCGCCTGAAATACTGACTCCCGACGCTGTTATCGACACTTACGACGACCACCGCATGGCGATGTGTTTCTCGCTGGTTTCCCTGTTGGGCGTACCCGTCGTCATCAACGACCCGAAATGCACCCATAAAACCTTCCCGACTTATTTTGAAGTGTTCTCATCGCTGACCGACGCGGCTTAAAGCAGGAAGACATTTACCCAAACAAAAAGGTCGTCTGAAAATTTTCAGACGACCTTTTCTACACCACATTCAAATTAAAACCGGATTACAGTTTCCAATCGCTCAGTTTGGCAGCGTAGACTTCCAAGTCTGCAATCGGACGGGTTGCCACGCCGCTTTCCATCGCAGCTTTAGCAGTAGCCGAAGCAACGCGCGGCAGCAGGCGGGAGTCGAACGGGGTCGGAATCAGGTATTCCGCGCCGAATTCAAATTTCTTACCGTAAGCGGCAACCACTTCTTCAGTTACTTCTTCCATTGCCAAATCCGCCAAGGCGTAGACGCAGGCGCGTTTCATTTCTTCGTTGATAGTCGTCGCGCCGACATCCAACGCGCCGCGGAAGATGAACGGGAAGCACAATACGTTGTTCACTTGATTCGGGAAGTCGGAACGACCGGTACCGATGACCACGTCAGGACGGGTTTCTTTTGCCAGCGGCGGCAGGATTTCCGGGTTCGGGTTTGCCATGGCGAACACGATAGGCTTGGCGTTCATGGTGTTCAGCATTTCAGGCGTCAGCAGGTTCGCGCCGGAGAGGCCCAAGAAGATGTCTTTGCCTTTGACGGCATCGGCAAGCACGCGTTGACCGTTGTCTTCAATGGCGTAGAACTGTTTGGACTCGTCCATACGGTCTTTGTCTTCGCGGGTTTTGTAAATCACGCCTTTGGAGTCGCAAACGGTAACGTTTTCGCGTTTCAAACCCAAATCGAGCAGTTGGTTCAAGCAGGCAATCGCAGCCGCACCCGCGCCGGAGCAAACCAAGGTCGCTTCTTCGATTTTACGGCCGGTATAGCGCAGGGCATTCAATACGGCAGCAGCGGTGATGATGGCGGTACCGTGTTGGTCATCGTGGAATACGGGGATTTTGCAGCGTTTACGCAATTCGCGTTCGATGTAGAAGCATTCAGGCGCTTTAATGTCTTCGAGGTTGATGCCGCCGAAAGTCGGTTCCAACGCGGCGATGATGTCCACCAGTTTTTGCGGGTCTTTTTCATCGATTTCGATGTCGAATACGTCCACACCAGCGAATTTTTTAAACAATACGCCTTTGCCTTCCATCACAGGCTTGCCCGCCAATGCGCCGATGTTGCCCAAGCCCAAAACGGCGGTACCGTTGGAAATCACGGCGACCAAGTTGCCTTTGGCGGTGTATTTGTATGCATTTTGCGGATCGGCATGGATTTCCATACAAGGAGCCGCAACGCCCGGCGAGTACGCCAAAGCCAAGTCTTTGGACGTGGCCAGCGATTTGGTGGGGGTAACGGAGACTTTACCCGGCACGGGGAATTCGTGAAATTTCAGTGCGGCTTCTTTTAATGAGTTTTCCATTTTTCGATCCTGTTGCGAGAGAGATGTTGAGACGAGGTCGTCTGAAACGTTGGTTTCGGGACGTTTGGCATCACAAAGGGTTTATTTATTAACAAATAAACCTATTTTGTAATAGCGTGTAATTTTACCATGTTCCCAATGCGGCGCATACCGCTATTTTCATCTGAAACAAACAACCTCAAAGCAAAAACGTATGCTTTCAGACGACCTTCATTCGGTTTTAAACATCCATACCGAAACTGCGCGCCAGCGCATGTTCGATATCCGCCCTCACCTCTTCCAAACTCCGGTTGCCGTCGATAAGCGCGTAGTGTTCGGGATGCGCGGCTGCGCGTTCGAGATAAACAGCACGCACGCGGGTAAAAAAATCCGCCTGTTCCTGCTCGAAACGGTCTTTCTCGCGCGTCTGTCCGATACGCGCCATCGACACTTCCAGCGGCACGTCCAGCAGCAACGTCAAATCAGGACCAAACCCGCCCTGCACCCAATTTTCCAGCGTTTCAATATCCTGAAGGGGCACGCCGCGCCCACCGCCCTGATACGCGAAAGTCGCATCAGTAAAACGGTCGGAAACAACATGAATGCCGTCTGCCAGCGCAGGCAGGATAACATCTTCCAGATGCTGCTGCCGCGCGGCAAACATCATTAAAGTCTCCGCGCGCAATCCCGCCTTGGTTTCAGGGTTCAACAAAATTTCGCGCAAAGCCTCGCCGACAGGCGTACCGCCCGGCTCGCGGGTGAACAATACGGGAAGGTTGCGGGATTCGAACCATCGACGGATAACGGCAAGATTGGTCGATTTACCCGCGCCGTCTATGCCGTCCAGAGTGATAAATTTGGGTTTCATAAGGTCAATTTTATTGAGAGAACGAATGTTCAAAAGGTCGTCTGAAAAGACGGATTATAAATGCTTGATGGGGTTCGAAGTAGATTTTCAGACGACCTTATTGATTCAAGACGGATTGATAGATTTAGTCCTTATACACAGATCGCTATACCACATGCCCCCAAAGATTACTTATCTAAAAGGATACAAGTTCTAAGAAAAAATAAATTAACAAAAACAAAACCAAACCCTCCAAACTTGGTGAGCTCAGTTCGGCGGTGAGTCTAGTCGTAGGTGATTTTAACAGCAAACAACAGGTTGAGACGGTTTTATTCGAAGGTTTCATAACTGCCGTCAGGATAGCCTGTACTGTCAGAGTTCCAACAGCGTTCATATATTATATTTAAACATCACAACAAATTGATTATAGGCAACTCAAGAATATCTTTTGTTGTCAACTCTTCAATTTTCTTTTCGACAAGAGATAACCTCCTATTTTTCATTAACTTATCATCATGAAAGGCGTATTCGTAGATTTTTCTATTCGTTTTGTTATAGACATATCCATAATAATCATCTTTTTTATGCTCATCTTCAACAAAATTCATAAAGAATATTTCATCATCTTGCTTTAATTTCTCAATTACCGCATTGTATAAGTTTGGCACTTCATTTACTATAAAATCCGTACATTCTAAAACACTTTCTAGTAAAATTTTAGCTGTTAATTCTTTAGGTAACATTAATTTAAACTCCCAAATTTTAAAAAGTAATTATTCTACGCAAGACTTCCTATCTCCTTTCAGACACCTACTACATTGGCAATACACGATTTTGTATTACTGAAGGTAACCAAAGTGAGAAAGTTTATATAGAATCGTTCTCATGAAAGTTGGTTTCAGACGACCAATTTATATCAACCGGCTTGTTAATTAGCAATAAGTTTACTGAAAAAATATTCCAGACGCTCTTAAGGAAGGTATTGATTTTATCTGGAAGAAACCACGTGTGTGTGCTCCTTATACCTAATACCTACAGAGTTATCGGGGAATTTTTTAGACAAACTTCGGGCTTGATAAAAAGTTATCAAAACTAAACCTCAGTACTTTTCCCAGACAAAATCTAAATCGTTTTGTGGAATACATCCTATAGTAAAACATTTTACAGCACATTTGAACGCCATTTCTTTAGATAAAATATATTTAGACTCAAATAATCCAATTTGCCCTCCCGTATTTAATTCTATTTTTAAGGTGCTTTCTTCATTGGGGTTTAATAAATTAAAAACTATGCCATTTTCTTCACCTGTTATAACATATTTTCCATTTCCTCCACCAATCATCAAATAGTTTTCTTCTAATAAAACTAAATTTACAAGAGTATGTTTTTTATTATCCAATCTTTCTAAAATGCCTAAGAGTTTTACTGAAGAATTAACATGATAAATTTCTTCTTTACAAGAAGAACCGTCCCAGTTATCTAAAGTTATTTTCATAATTTTCTAAATTTCTTATCCAAGCTTTTGTCAAAATATCTTCTACTTCCGCCAAGATTACAAATATTAATTGATTCAAGCCCTAACCCTAGTCCAAATCAACTTCGGCAGACAACAGCCATGCGTCGCCGCCGAAAATGAGATTATTTAAGGACAAATATTTCAGACGACCTCGAAAAGGATTGAGGTCGTCTGAAAAGCAGGAGCCGCTGCATGTATCCCGACACACGTCTCGTCAAAATTGGAAGTTTCACACAGGCTAAAAACAGCAAGTTGCTAGGACAGCACCATTCGAAATATCAACTTCCCAAGTATCTGAAATCAATCCTTTGTAATTGGACTCAACAATAAAATGTTCGTCATCTATCCAACGGAAATTCAAGCTACACCATGTATCAATATAAGATGGTTGTTCTGTCAGCAACGTACCCTGCTTAACTATTTCCCCTTTTTTATCAGATACTGTCCAACTAATTTTAAAATGGTAAAGATCACAATATGCCCATAAGGAAAGATATTGTTTCCTATTGGGGCTAAGTTTCCGCTTTTTTATTTGCTTTTTAAATGTTAAATCAGACGTCAAACAGGTTTGGTAAGCAGTCTCCAATGGTTCTCTCGACCAATTGTAATCAGACGCAATATCGAGCATTCCTTGATGGATTACTTGTAACTGCATAATTTTCTTATCTTTTTCAGATAGGAAGGTATACTTTTTGAAGTCAAAAAGCTGATAAGAATCGGCACTCCCCAATATTTTTTCTTTGGGCGGAAATGGGCCATTCTCCCATAAGAAAATATTACATTTAATCACCTTTTTGGAATCAAACTTAGGTATTGAAACGAGATAAAGCTCCGGAATAGCAAAGGTTTCTTGATTAAATTCAGAAGTCCTCTCATCGTTTTGACAGTATAAACAAATTTCGTTAATCATAATTTCACTTTAAGGATTGAGGTCGTCTGAAAAGCAGAAATCGTTGCATGTATCCAGACACACGCCACGTCAAAATTGGAAGTTTCACACAGGCTAAAACCAGCAAGTTGCTAGGACAGCACTATTCGAAATATCAACTTCCCAAGTATCTGAAATCAATCCTCTGTATTTGGACTCAACAATAAAATGTTCGTCGTCTACCCAATGGAAATTCAAGCTACGCAATATGTCGATATAAGATGGTTGTTCTGTCAGCAATGTACCCTGCTTAACTATTTCCCCCTTTTTATCAGATACTGTCCAAGTGATTTTAAAGTGGTGTTGATCGCAATATGCCCATAAAGACAGATATTGTTTTCTGTTCGGACTTAGCTTGCGCTTTTTGATTTGTCTTTTAAAAGTTAGATCGGAAGTCAAGCAACTTTGGTAAGCTTCTTCCAACGGTTTTGTATCCCAATTGTAATCAGCAGCAATATCTAGCATTCCCTGATGAATAACTTGTAATACCATGAGCTTTCTATCTTCCTCATTTAAAGAAAGATATTTTTTAAAATCAAAAAATTGGTACGATATAGCAAAACCTAGTATTTTTGCTTTAGTTGGAAATTGTCGATCCTCACACAAAAAAATATTACATTTAAAAACTTTTTTTGCATCAAATTTTGGTAGAGATACCAAATATAGTTCTGATATAGCAAACATTCCTTTGCTAATGTTTTTATATTTTGTGTAATCTTCGAGAGGTAAGCTAATTTCTTTAATCATCATTTAAGCCTTGGTTGTAATTATTGGTTTATGCAGGCTACAATTTGCTAGTTACTAGGACAGCACTATTCGAAATATCAACTTCCCAAGTATCTGAAATCAATCCTTTGTATTTGGACTCAACAATAAAATGTTCGTCGTCTACCCAATGGAAATTCAATCGATAGCCCATTGCCAAGAAAGAAGGGTCTTCTGAAAATAAAGGTCCCCTTTGAAGGATTGTTCCTTTTTTATCAGATACTGTCCAAGTAATTTTAAAATGATAGAGATCACAATGCGCGAATATGGACAAATATTGTTTTCTATTCGGACTCATTTTACGTTTTTTAAGTTGAGTATTTAAGACGAGATCAGCATCCAAACAGGCTTGATATGCTATTTCAAACGGTTCCGTATTCCAGCCCTGCTCAACTGCAATACCCAACATTCCTTGATGGACTGCTTGTAATTGCATCATTTTTTTCTCAGTATCAGAAGACGCAAAATACTTATCAAAATTAAAATACAGATAGAAATCTGCAAATCCTTTTATATTCGATATTTCTGGGAAATCATCATGAGAATACAAAATAATCAAACAGGTACTAATCTGTTTTGATTCAAATTTAGGCAGAGATTTAGCATATAGCGTTGGAATGGCGTAGGCTTGTCTATTAAAATTCACAAATATTGGATTTGTACTATATTCACTTCGTAAGTCTATAACTTTAATCATAAATATCTCCTAATCAACCATAGGTCGTTTTTATATTGCCTGCTCATCCTTTTGTTAGGTCTTGGGCCAATCTTACTAATTGCCCCAATTAATCACATATTTTTGGCTTTAAATTATTATTTTTTATATAACTATCCATCCAATCATAGTAATCATCTGGAAGCTCAATATTAAAACCATGATTCCAATAATTGTCCCCGTGTACCAACAACATTGCCCAATGATACTCTTCATCATGACATAGCATACCAACCGAATGAAAATTTAACTCTTCCTTAGAACATAAAAAAGATTCATTTATTATCTTTTCCGCATAATCATCGGTATATCTTAAATAATGGGTTAGTATCCCAAATATTATATACAACCAAGTTTTTCTATGAAAAATAACTCTATCACCAGTTTCATTATCAGTGAATATAGTCAATTAAAAACAAAATGGTACAATACTCAACTTTTAAGGTCTAACCAT